>JAGCNQ010000197.1 GCA_017645845.1 Bacteroidaceae bacterium | reverse complement strand
GGTAAAGGAGGTTCTAAACTATCTTGACCGACTGAACGTAAGCATAGGCGAAAACAAGAGTACCGAAATAGAACTGACAACGAAACAGAAGATTTCCGACATCATCAAAAAGAATTTGAAGAAGTAAATGGAGAGAATAGAACTGCTTCACACACTGCCTCAAGTTTTCCAAGGCCGCGAGCCCCAGAGCCAGATCTGGCTGCAGGATGTCACTTTCCAGAAAGGGCAGACATATCTCGTGGAGGCCAATTCGGGAACGGGTAAGAGTTCGCTGTGCAGTTATATCATCGGTTACCGTAAGGATTATTTGGGGACAATCCGTTTCGACGGCAAGGATATCCGTAAAAATCGTGTTTCTGAATGGACATCCCTTAGGGAACGCAATCTGAGCCTTCTTTTTCAGGAACTCCGTTTGTTCCCTGAATTGACGGCGATGGAGAATGTGCAGATTAAGAACGGACTTACCGGACATAAGAACCGTCAGGAGATTGAGACTTGGTTTGAACGTTTGGGGATTGCCGACAAGATGAGTGCGAAGGTAGACCGTATGAGCTACGGTCAGCAACAGCGTGTGGCGATGATTCGTGCCCTCGTGCAGCCCTTCGATTTCCTTTTGGTGGATGAACCTATCAGTCATCTTGACGACGAGAACAGTGCCATCATGGGGGAAATCATGATGGAAGAAGTGCGCAAGCAAGAGGCTGGCGTAATAGTAACCAGTATTGGCAAGCACATGAGTTTGTCGTACGATAAAACATTCTGCCTATGATGTCTTTGGTTTGGAAACTGTTGCGTCAGCACATCAGTATAGCGCAGTTGCTGGGATTCTTCTTTGCCAATCTCTTGGGTATGTTCATCGTTCTCCTGGGCTTGCAGTTCTACAATGATGTGAAGCCACTCTTCAGTCAGGAGGATGGTTTTCTGAAGCCCGAATATCTGATTGTAAGCAAACGCATCTCGGGAATGAGTGTCCTTAGTGCAGGGGATAAATTCGGTTTTAACGACGAGGATGTTCAGGATATCACCAGTCAGCCTTTCTGCAAGAGCGTAGGAGTCTTTACTGCGAGCCAGTATCGCGTGGTGTGTAGTATGGGAGTCAACGGCATCGCCCGTTTTGGTACGGATATGTTCTTCGAGAGCGTACCCGACCGTTTCGTAGATACAGACCTCAGTAATTGGAAGTTCGACCCTGAGGAGGGTGTTATCCCCATTGTCCTGCCCCGCACCTATCTGGCTATCTACAATTTCGGATTTGCACAAAGCCAGTCGCTCCCCAAGATATCTGAGGGTGTTGTGGGTATGATAGACATGGTGGTTCTGCTGCGTGGAAACGGACAGGAGCAGCGTCTGAAGGGTAAGGTCATTGGTTTCAGTACCAGACTGAACACCATACTGGTTCCCGAGTCGTTCATCAAGTGGAGTAATGCCAAATTCGCTCCCGAGGCTGACCTCACGCCCAACCGCCTGATTGTGGAGGTCAAGAATCCTGCCGACGATGCTATTGTCAAGTACATCAACAAGCACAATCTGGAGTTGGAGGATGACAAGCTCGATGCAGGCAAGGCTACATATTTCCTCAGGGTGGTTACCATACTGGTTATGTGCATTGGTATGCTCATCAGCATCTTGTCGTTTTACATCCTTATGCTCAGCATTTATCTGTTGGTACAGAAGAATACCGAGAAACTGCGTAACCTCCTGCTTATTGGCTACAGCCCTGTCAGGGTTTCATTACCTTATCAAATACTGACGGTAGGTATGAATGGCATGGTGCTTGTCCTCTCCTTTATATTATTATATGTGGTTCGCGGATATTATATGGATAGGCTCTGGGTGATGTTCCCGCAGATGCAGGACGGCAGTCTCATGCCCGCTCTTTGTCTGGGATGCGGACTCTTCTTCGTGGTGAGCATCGTCAATATCGTAGCCATACATAACAAGGTAATGAGAATCTGGAATCGCAAGGATTAATGGAAGAACTGAAGAAACTATATACTGCGCATACGGGACTGGAGGTTATGGCCCTGGACGAGCTTCCTGGTGCCGGAAGTAATCGTAAGTACTATCGTCTGCATGGTTCCGATGGCAGTACGCTCATAGGTGTTATTGGCACCAGTCTAGACGAGAATCATACCTTCTGCTATCTGGCTCGGCATTTTACGGAGCGAAAACTGCCCGTTCCCGCCGTAGTGGCGCAGAGCACAGACGGCCTGCGTTATTTGCAGGTTGATTTGGGAGACCGCTCCCTCTTTGATGCCCTGAAGGGAGGACGTGATGCTGGAGGCCGATACACACAGACGGAGAAACAGCTATTGCACCGCACCATCTCTCTGCTGCCCAAAATTCAGATTATGGGCGCCAGGGGCTTGGATTTCAAGAAGTGTTATCCGCAGGAGGCTTTGGATGAGACCAATGTCCTCTTCGACCTCAACTACTTCAAGTACTGTTTCCTGAAAACCACAGGCCTCGATTTCCATGAGCTGAAGTTGGAAGCAGCGTTCCGATTGGTGGCCCGTGATATCGTTGCTATTCCGGGGGATGCGTTTATGTATAGGGATTTTCAGGCACGGAATGTTATGCTGGATAAGGACGACAACCCCTTCTTCATAGATTTCCAGGGCGGTCGTCGTGGTCCCGTACAGTACGATGTGGCCAGCTTCCTTTGGCAGGCATCAGCACGTTACAGCAAGTCGTTGCGCGAGGAACTGATAAAGACCTACATATCCAACCTCAAACAGTACATTGAGGTTAATGAGAAACGGTTCCGCCAAGACCTCAAGCTTTGCGTGCTCTTCCGCCTCCTGCAAGTGCTGGGTGCTTACGGTTTCCGAGGTTATTTCGAGCGCAAGAAGCATTTCCTTGAGAGTATTCCTTCTGCAATTCAGAATCTGCGCGACTTGCTGCAGGACGGCGGATGCCCTTATCCTTATCTGCGTGATGTCTTCACACGCCTGGTAGAACTTCCGCAGTTTGCTCCAGAGCCCGAGAAGCCCCTACAGCGAGCCGACGGATTAAAGATAACGGAGAACAATCCCTATGTGTCCCATCCTCAAGACGGACCGCCCACTTTCAGCCGCTATGACGCACAGGGGCCTCTGGTTGTTCGCGTTTTCAGCTTTTCTTTCAGGAAGGGTATTCCCGAGGATACCAGCGGCAACGGCGGCGGATATGTCTTTGACTGCCGCAGCACGCACAATCCAGGTCGTTATGAACCATACAAGCAGCTCACCGGCTTGGATGAACCCGTCATCCGTTTTTTGGAAGACGACGGAGAGATTCTTACCTTCCTGGAAAGCATCTACAAGCTGGCCGATGCCCATGTGCAGCGCTATCTGCAGCGCGGCTTCACCAGCCTTATGTTCTCCTTTGGCTGTACAGGTGGCCAGCACCGAAGCGTCTATAGTGCCCAGCATTTGGCAGAGTATATACACTATAAGTATGGAATTGAGGTGCATGTCTGCCACCGTGAGCAGGGCATCTCCACCATCTTCCCGGCATTCCGCGCCATGGTCTTCGCTGCAGGTCTGGGCACCCGTCTCAAACCTTTGACGGATACGATGCCCAAGGCCCTTGTGCCCGTTGCAGATAAGCCCTTGCTGGAGCATACACTCGAGAAGCTCAAGGAGTCGGGCATCCGTGATGTCGTTATCAACGTGCATCACTTTGCCGACATGATAGAGGAGTGGGTGACTCAGCATCCCATGGGTATGAACGTGTGGTTCAGCGACGAGCGCGAGCAGTTGCTGGAGACTGGCGGTGGCATCAAGCACGCAGCCCATCTGTTGAAAGATGCTACGGAGGGTTTTCTCATTCACAATGTCGATATTCTGAGCAATGCCGATTTGCACTCCCTTCAGCTTTTTGCTCGCGGCAAGGCGGCTACGCTGTTAGTGTCGGAGCGAGAGACAAGCCGCTATCTGCTTTTCGACGACGATATGCGTCTGGTGGGATGGACCAACATTCAGACGGGAGAGGTAAAGAGTCCGTACCCAGCCATTAAGAGTTTAAGTGGTTTAAAAAGCTTAAGAGGTTCAATGGTCAATGGTCAAAATTTCGACCGCTACCACAAGTATGCCTTTGCCGGCATACACTATATGAACCCCTTGTTGTTCTCCTATTTCAACGAGTGGCCCGATAAGTTCAGCATCATCGATTTCTACCTAAGCGTCTGTGACAAAGAGCCCATCTACGGCTACGTCCAGCCCGACCTTCAGCTACTTGACGTCGGCAAGCTCGATACTCTGGCTGCAGCAGAAGCCTTCGTGAATGTTAGTTCCCGATGATTTCCCCGTGGGTGATGTAAGGGCGGTCCTTGGGCAACGATTCGGGTGTGATAACGAAGCGACGGCCATTCTGAAGGTTCAGGGTGATGCGTTGGAAGCGTGGGGCGCTGAGCATGTAGCGGTCGGACGAAGGACAAACGGGGTAGAAACCCATCGAGGAGAAGATGAACCAGGAGGACATCTGTCCCGAATCGTCGTTGCCTGAGAGTCCGCCTGGCGTATCGTTGTACTCGGTGTCGAGGATATAGTTCACCCATTTGATTGTCTTGTCGCGCTTCCCTATGAAATCATAAAGATAAGCAATCTGGTGACATGGCTCGTTGCCGTGCCAGTAACGCCCCTCGGTGAACATGGAGTCGAGCTTGGCTTCGAACCTGTCACGCCCTCCCAGCATCTCCACAAGGCCCTCTACGTTGTGGGGCACGAACCATGTGTAGTGACAGACGGCTCCCTCAGTGATGAACGGCTTGCGGTGTACAAAGTCGGTGTTGCCCTCGAAACGTCCGTCAGCGTGACGTCCGTCGCAGTAGCCTGTTTCGGGGTTGATGACGTTGCGCCAATTTTCAGAGCGAGCCATCAGCATCTGGTAGTCCTTCTCCTTTCCCAAAGCCTTCGCCATCTGAGCCACAGCATAGTCATCGAAAGCATATTCCAGGGTGCGCGATGTCTGTTCCTGTTGATGGAACGCCTCACGGACGGGTTCTTCCAAAGGGATGTAGCCGTACTTCATGTAGGACTGCAATGCGCGGCGGCCCATACCGTTTTTATACTCCGCTTCTGTGGCCGGAACCTCGAAGGCATTCTTGCGCATCCCTTCGTAGGCTTTCTCGGCATCGAAGCCTCGGATGCCCTTGATGTAGGCATCGGCCAGCGCAACCGAACAATGGTCGCCTATCATAGCAGCCGTGTAAGAGTTCCAGCTGGGGAAGATTGGTAACCAGCCACCCTGTTCATACTTCGTGATGAGCGACTGCATCATGTCGGCCGTTACATCAGGATAGAGTAGGGTATAGAGAGGATGCACAGCGCGGAAGGTATCCCATAGAGTAAAGTCGCAGTAATAAACAGCCCCTTTCCGTCCTCTCCTTGAGGGGAGGGGCTTGTCTCTTGTTCTCCCCATAACGGGAGAGTTAGAGGGGGGCTGTGCGAAGCGTGGATACGCTCCATCCACGTCGCTCATCTCGTGCGGCATGAACGAGGCGCGGTAGAGTGCGCCGTAGAACTGATTGACGCGGGCCGTATCGGGGTCTTCCACATCTATGACATGAAAATGCTTAATCCAAACTTGGATAAGGTTTTCCTTCATCTGTTCGAAACTAACGCCTTGTGCCTCTGTTTTATAATTGAGTTCTGCTCCATCGCGACCAGTGAAAGACGTAGCGACTTTGAGGATGATGGGCTGACCGGCTTTCCCCTGGAAAGTGAGCCAGGCTAAGTAGCCGTCCTGACCACATTCAATTGGGGTATCTGTGTAGGTGAGCAGCAAGTGCCCGCTGAAACCGGCACTCTCGCCCCAGCCCTGATAAATTCGATGTACGGGGTTGTAGCCGTAGATGGTTTTCCGCTCCGTTTCTACCTGGATGTACCCCTCTTTTTCGTCGCTGTTAGGTTCTACGACGATATGAACAGGCCCGTCCTGTTCGGGTGTGATGCGGAAAATGGCAGCGTGGCTACTGGCTGTCATTTCAGTTAACAGGTGCTCATCAGGCAGGCGAACGGCGTAGTAGTGGGGATGCGAAACCTCATTCTCATGACTAAATCTGGTGGCCCGTTCTTTTGCGCTCTTTCGTAGATTTCCGCCGAGTGTGGCGATGGTGAATGAGCCGTAGTCCTGCGTGCAACTGCCCGAGGTCCAGTGACTGCCTCGGAAGCCTTGCAACAATCCATCGGTATAGTAGTATGGCGCCACACACTTTGCCTCGCTTTCTCGCGTCTGCGGTGTCCAGAAGTTCTGTCCGTTTGGCGAAAGTACTGCTGGCATCGTCTGTCCGTGTTCCTCGGAGCCTTTGCCGAAGAGCCCTGCTGTCCTCGTGTTGGCGGGAGCTGTACCCACCATCGTGTTCAGCGCACACAACTGTCGCAGATGCTCACGGTCGTGTTTGCTGAGTTTTTTGGCCGCTCCTCCTGTGGTAAACAGCATCAATAAAGCTAAAGAATAAATAAATCTAACCATATCAAGAGGCAAAGGTATATCTTAATATTATAAAATGCAAATAATTGAGAGCTTTTTCCTCAAATGACATGCACGAACCCATTGTTCCGATGCTTTTCATCGTCCCTGGCGCATACATGAGCGTTTCGGAATTTCAAGCATTGTGATAATAGATATTATGCACTTTGTAGTCAAATGGGATATTTTTGTCTCCCACGAGGAAGAATTTGCAGACTCCCGTGCCAACACATGCAGACTCCTCGGGGTAACACGTGCAGACTCCGGAGGCTGCAAAACGAGACTGAAATGAGTACACTCTGAAATAATATACGCCTTTTTGTAGAGAAATCATCGGAAAACATTCCTTTTCAAGGAATTTATTGTTTGATGTTATGTTTTCTATTCTTTTTTTTGTAATTTTGTGGCGCGAAAATAAACATTTATTAACAACTATCCCAGATATGGCAAAAGTAATTAAGTTACGCAAAGGCCTCGACATCAACCTCAAGGGCAAAGCCACGAAGGAGACCGCCAGCGTAAGTTGTCCAGGCGAGTATGCACTTGTCCCCGATGACTTTACCGGCGTGAAACCTAAGGTGGTTGTCAAGGAGGGTGATATCGTCCAGGTCGGGGATGCCTTGTTTGTTGACAAGCTGCATCCCGAAGTGAAATTCGTGAGCCCTGTCAGCGGAACAGTCAGCATGGTGGAGCGAGGCGACCGCCGCAAGCTGCTGAGCATCCGTGTAAAGGCTGACGGCAAACAGGAAGCACGCCAATTCGACACCAAGGGCGACATCAAGTCACTCATGCTGGAGAGCGGCATGTTCGCATTCCTGCGCCAGCGTCCTTATGACGTGGTGGCAAATCCTGAAGATAAGCCCAAGGCTATCTTCGTAAGTGCATTCAACAGTATGCCCCTGAGTCAGGACTTCGAGTATGTCCTACAAGGTCAGGAGGCTGAGTTCCAGGCAGGCATTTCTGCTTTGGCTAAGTTGGCAAAGGTTTATCTTGGTGTGAGTGCCAAGCAGACCAGTTCTGCCCTGACCGTTGCCAAGGATTGCGAAGTGACTGTCTTCGACGGTCCCGCTCCCGCAGGAAACGTCGGAGTTCAAATCAATCATGTCAGCCCCATCAATAAGGGTGAAGTGGTTTGGACGATGGGTGCCGAGGAAGTTATCTTCCTGGGGCGTCTCCTCAAGACCGGCAAGGTTGATTTCACCCGCACCATTGCTCTCGCAGGTAGTGAAGTGAAAGAGCCCAAGTACTACAAGATGCTTGTCGGCCAGAAGCTGACAACCATGCTCGAAGGCAATATCAATGCTGATGGTGCCCGCATCATCAACGGCAACGTGATGACCGGCCTCAAGACCACAGCCGAAGGTTTCCTTGGAGCTCATGCAACGGAAGTGAATGTTATTCCCGAGGGCGACCATGCTGACGAGATGCTCGGTTGGATTATGCCGCGCTTCAACACTTTCTCCACTCATCACAGCTATTTCAGCTGGCTCTTTGGAAAGAAGAAGGAGTATGTCATTGATGCACGTATCAAGGGCGGTGAGCGCCACATGATTATGAGCGGCGAGTACGACAAGGTGTTCCCGATGGACATCTATGCCGGCTATCTCGTAAAGGCCATCATCGCAGGCGATATAGACCGTCAGGAAGCCCTGGGCATCTACGAGGTCGCTCCTGAGGACTTCGCCATCGCCGAGTTCGTGGACAGCTCGAAACTTGAGTTGCAACGTATCGTCCGCGAGGGATTGGACATCCTCAGAAAGGAAAACGCTTAATTCCAATTCAAATTTTATAAAATCAAAATTCAAAATGAGGCTACATCCTCAACTTAGCGAAAAGGAAATAATTTTGAAATTTGAATTTAATAATTTTGAATTAATAATTGCACATTATTTATAAATATTTATGAATCCAATAAAGAAACTATTCGATAACATACATCCCTACGTTGAGGAGGGTGGCAAGTTCCATGCCTTCCGCTCGTTGGTGGACGGTTTCGAGACATTCGCTTTCGTCCCTAACACCACCAGCCGCGTAGGAAGCGTGAACATCCACGATGCTATCGACAGCAAGCGCATCATGAGTTTCGTGGTGATAGCCTTGCTGCCAGCCCTGCTCTTCGGTATGTTCAATGTGGGTTACCAGAACGCTCTTGCAACAGGTCATCTGGCTGATGCTACGTTCTGGGGCATGTTCTGGTACGGCTTCCTTGCCGTTCTGCCTAAGATTATTGTCAGCTACGTTGTCGGTCTTGGCATCGAATTCGTCGTGGCTCAATGGAAGAATGAGGAAATCCAGGAGGGCTTCCTCGTATCAGGTATTCTCATTCCAATGATAGTGCCTGTCACTTGTCCCTTGTGGATGCTGGCTGTCGCTGTGGCTTTCAGCGTTATCCTCGCTAAGGAAATCTTCGGTGGCACAGGTATGAACATCTTCAACCCTGCTCTTATCACCCGTGCTTTCCTGTTCTTCAGCTATCCGTCGTTTATGACTGGCGATGCTACCGTTTGGGTGGCTCAGGACACTATCTTCGGTCTCGGCTACAAGGCTGCTGACGCCTATACTGCTGCCACTCCTCTTGGTGAGGCTGCTCAGGCAGGCTTTGCAGGCTTTACTCCCGAAACGATTCAGAATGCCATCACAGGTCTTATCCCCGGATGTATCGGTGAGACCAGCGTGATTGCAATTGCTCTTGGCGGCCTGTTGCTGCTTTGGACGGGTATTGCAAGTTGGAAGACTATGCTGAGCGTCTTCGTTGGTGGTGCTGCTACAGGCTATCTGATGCAGGTCTGCGGTTTGACACAGATTCAGTGGTATGAACAGTTGGTACTTGGTGGTTTTGCTTTCGGTGCAGTTTTCATGGCAACCGACCCCGTTACAAGCTGTCGTACAGAAGGTGGTAAGTACGTATATGGTCTGCTTATTGGTTTCATCGCAGTTATGGTACGTGTCCTCAATCCGGGTTATCCCGAGGGCATGATGCTTGCTATCCTGCTGATGAACCTCTTTGCAAGCCTTATTGACTACTGCTTCGTACAGAGCAACATTAACATGCGTGCTAAGCGCGCCACAATAAAGTAAGGAGGACGACGATATGAAACTGAACACAAATAGTAATGTTTATACCATCTGCTATGCGGCAGTAATGGTTATCATCGTTGCCTTCCTGCTGGCTTTCGTTGCTTCGGCTTTGAAGTCAACACAGGAAGCCAATGTGGCAAACGATACGAAGGGACAGATTCTTTCCGCTCTGGGCTACGACAAGGCTACCGTTGATGTAGCTAAGGTCTATGCAGAGAAGGTGCAGGACAATGTTTTCGAAGACGGTGAACTCAAACCTTACGAGGGTAACTTCAACACCACCTACGGCTCTCTCATCAAGAATGGCGTGCTTCACGTCTTCACAGGCACTACTGCTGAAGGCGAGCAAGCTTATGTGCTTCCTGTTGTAGGTCGCGGTCTTTGGGGCGGCCTTTGGGGATATGTCGCTGTGAACGAAGCGAAAGACAAAGTGCTTGGCACTTACTTCTACCACGAAAGCGAGACAGCTGGCCTTGGTGCCCGTATCAGCGAAAAGTGGTTCCAGGACCAGTTCATCGGGAAGCCCATCTTCGGTGAGGACGGAGAGGTTGCTCTCACGGTAGTGAAGGCAGGCTCCGCTCGGGAAGAAAACGAGGTTGATGGCGTGACTGGTGCTACCCTTACTAGCAACGGCGTTGCCGCAATGGTCAAGGACGGCCTGACTGCCTATGAGGACTTCCTGGGTGGTACTACAGAGTGCTCCGACGAGGAAGAATGTCCAGCTTGCAAAGAAATGGACGAGAAAGAGTGCGAGGGCTGCAACAAAGCATGTGGCTCCTGCGACAAAGCGTGTGAACAAACCGATGTTGAACAATAAAAGAAAAAGGAGGAAAAGAATATGAGTAAATTGTTTTCTGACGAGAATAAAGCCGCATTCACCAGCCCCCTTAACGTGAACAACCCCGTCGCCGTTCAGGTGCTCGGTATCTGTTCGGCATTGGCTGTGACCAGTCAGCTGAAGCCCGCCATCGTGATGGGTCTGAGCGTGACGGTCATTACGGCATTCTCAAATGTGATTATATCCCTGTTGCGCAAAACCATTCCCAACCGCATCCGTATCATCGTGCAGTTGGTTGTTGTGGCTGCGCTGGTAACGATTGTGAGTCAGTTGCTCAAGGCTTACGTCTATGATGTGAGTGTGCAGCTGAGTGTCTATGTCGGCTTGATTATCACCAACTGTATCTTGATGGGTCGCCTCGAGGCGTTTGCTATGCAGAACGGACCTTGGCCTTCGTTCCTGGATGGTATCGGCAACGGTTTAGGTTACGCCGCTATCCTTGTTATCGTAGGCTTCTTCCGCGAGCTTTTCGGCTTCGGAACCCTCTTCGGCTACAATGTTATTCCTCAGTTCATGTATGACGCAGGTTATACGAACAACGGTATGATGGTGATGCCTGCCATGAGTTTGATAATCGTAGGTTGTGTAATCTGGGCACATCGTGCCTATAATAAGGAAAGTTGAAAAATTGAAAAAGTGAAAAGTTGAAAAAAAAAAATCACATGGAACGACAGAGCGTTATAGAGAAATTGAGTGTCAACTTTGCATTGCGCATCGTTAAGCTCCATAGGTATCTTCGTGTGGAGAAAAACGAGTTCGTGATGGCAAAGCAGATATATCGCTCTGGAACAAGCATTGGTGCCAATATCGCAGAAAGCAAAGCTGCGCAGAGTGATGCAGACTTCATTAGCAAGATGAGCATAGCACTGAAAGAAGCCTTTGAAACGAGGTATTGGTTAACATTGCTTCACGAGTCTGGAACTATAGATGATGAAGAATATGATTCCATAGAGAATGATGCAAATACTATCATTGGAACTCTTACCAACATTATCAAGAAGCGTAAAGGACTCGTCTAAAGTTTTTAACCTTTTCAATTTTTCACCTTTTAAACTTTTATAAGTATGGAACATATGATTTCTTTATTTGTCCGCAGCATTTTTGTGGACAACATGATATTCGCTTTCTTCCTGGGTATGTGCTCTTATCTGGCTGTATCCAAGAATGTGAAGACAGCTCTCGGCCTTGGCATTGCAGTTACCTTTGTGCTGCTTGTCACAGTGCCTGTGGATTATGCTTTGCAGACCTACGTGCTGGGGCCCGATGCAATCGTTATGGGCGTTGACCTGACGTTCCTTGCTTTCATCCTGTTCATTGCGGTCATTGCCGGTATGGTGCAGTTGGTGGAGATGATAGTGGAACGCTTCAGCCCCTCGCTCTATGCGTCTCTCGGTATTTTCCTGCCTCTTATCGCTGTTAACTGCGCCATTATGGGTGCCAGCCTGTTCATGCAGCAGCGCGTCACAATGGAGCCGACCAATGCTCAGTTCATCGGCGGTTTCGGTGATGCTATTGCCTACGCACTCGGCTCCGGTATCGGTTGGCTGCTGGCTATTGTCGGCCTTGCTGCCATTCGCGAGAAGATGGCTTACACCGATGTTCCCAAGCCTTTGCAAGGTCTTGGCATTACATTCATCACAGTAGGTTTGATGGCACTTGCATTCATGTGCTTTTCTGGCCTTAACATCTAATGAAAGGAGGAAACAGAATATGGATATGAATTTGATTTTAGCCAGTATTGCTGTCTTCTTGGGCATCATACTGATTATGGTGACAATTCTGCTCGTTGCAAAAGCATATCTGTCACCTAGCGGCAATGTGAATGTGACGATAAACGGTAAGGACACGCTCTCTGTTCCTCAAGGCGGTTCTCTGCTGAGCACGTTGAGTCAGGAAGGCATCTTCCTACCTAGTGCTTGTGGTGGTAAGGGCTCTTGCGGACAGTGTAAGCTTCAGGTTCCTGTAGGCGGCGGCAATATCCTCGATTCGGAGAAAGGTCACTTCACCCGTAAGCAGATTAAGGAGAACTGGCGCCTCGGTTGTCAATGTAAAGTAAAGGGCGACCTTGAGGTCAAGGTAGATGACTCCGTAATGGGTGTTAAGGAATGGGAATGCACCGTGATTGGCAACAAGAACGTGGCAACTTTCATCAAGGAGTACAAGGTGGCTCTGCCTCCAGGCGAGCACATGGACTTCGAACCAGGTTCCTACGCTCAGATCAAGATTCCTGCATTCAAGTGCATCGACTACGACAAAGACTTCGACAAGAGTCTTATCGGCGATACCTATCTGCCTGCTTGGGAGAAGTTCGGATTGTTCCCGCTCAAGTGTACCAACCCGACGGAAACCATCCGTGCCTATTCTATGGCCAACTATCCCGACGAGGGCGACATCATCACCCTGAATGTCCGCATTGCTACGCCTCCTATGAAACCAAAGGACCAAGGCACAGGCTTCATGGACGTCAATCCAGGTATCGCTTCTTCGTACATCTTCTCGTTGAAGCCCGGCGACAAGGTTATCATGAGTGGTCCTTACGGAGAGTTCCGTCCCGTCTATGGCTCCGGCCGTGAGATGATTTGGGTAGGTGGTGGTGCCGGTATGGCTCCCCTGCGTGCTCAGATTATGCACATGTTGAAGGGCAATGGTGTGAAGGATGAAGACCGTCAGCGTCCGATGCACTACTTCTATGGTGCTCGCGCTCTTGAGGAGATTCCATTCCTTGACGACTTCCTGCAGCTCGAGAAGGACTTCCCCAACTTCCACTTCCACTTGGCTCTGGATCGTCCCGATCCGAAGGCAGACGCAGCTGGCATCAAGTACACTCCGGGCTTCGTAGCTCCTGTGATGGGCGACACCTACCTCAAGGCTCACGAGGCACCTGAAGATTGCGAGTACTACCTCTGCGGACCTCCAATGATGGCCAAGACCGTGCTCGACCTCTTACACTCTCTCGGTGTTGAGGATGATATGATTCGTTTCGATAACTTCGGTGGATAGAATTATGAACCATAGATTGTTTTTGTCGATTGTCATCCTCGCTCTCAGCGGAAGTACGTTCGCTCAGACTCAGAACCTTGCAGGCCGTACCTACTACAATGCCAACATTATGTCAGGCAAGATGAACGATGTTATCAGCAAGGCGATTCCAGAAGCCAAAGCCGAGAAAATCGCTGAGATTGAGAAGGAGAAAGGTCGCAAACTGACGGATGCCGAGAAAGCCGAAGTCGAAAAGGAGCTTCAAGAGGCTCAGACTAAGGCTAACTCCGTGATAAAAGGCATCAAGACCGAAGCCACCATCGAATTCAAGACGGAGAAGGATGCGGTCATGAAGTTCGACATGCAAGTCGACGAAGAAGTCTTGAAGCAAAATGGTATTGGTTGGGCAAAGCGCAAGGCCTTGAAGGCTGTTATTGCACTTGCTCCTACTACGGAAAAAGCGACGTATATGGTCAAGGGTAACCTCGTCATCTTGGACCCGAACGACGAGCCAGACACCCTACGCCTTTCCGACGACGGCAAATACCTCTATGGAAAGTTCGATGAAAAGACGAACTACAAGTTGACGCGAACGAAGTGAACATCGACGAATCAGCTAAAAAGTGATAGAATTAGCGGTAGCCTTTGGGTTGCCGCTAATTTTGCGCACGAATATAATACCGTATATCAGATAATACAATGAGAAATATTAGCATTCTGAGCGTCTTGTTTCTGTTGACATTAGGCATACAGACAACGAGGGCGCAGAAACAGAACTCGGCAACAGAAGGGAAAGGCAAGATAATTCTTCACTTGCCGGACCATCGGACGGTCGAGTACAATGTCGGGGAATTAGACAGCATTACATATGTCAATTATGAATCTAAGCATCGTCCTCCTGTGTCCGAACCCTTGAACTGTCCCGACAATCGACACCCCCACGCTATTGACCTTGGTCTGCCGTCAGGCACAAAGTGGTGTTGCTGCAATGTAGATGCAACCGCCCCTGAAGGTTTTGGCGGCTACTATGCCTGGGGCGAGACAGAAGAGAAGAACATGTACTTCGACGTTACATATCCTTATTTTAGTGGACAGGATACCGATGGTAACGGTGACATTGACGAGAACCTCTCCAACATCAACATCGGTTCCGACATAGCCGGTACAGACTATGATGTGGCCCACGTTCGCATGGGTGCTCCTTGGCGTATGCCGTCAAAAGAACAGCAAGATGAACTGAGATACAACTGCTTCAGTCGTTGGACACAACAGAATGGTGTGAGCGGTTATCTCCTGACCGGTCCGAACGGAAGGCGGATATTCCTGCCTGCTGCTGGCTACCGTTGGAAAGAATTCATCAACGAAGCGGGTTGGTATGGCTACTATTGGTCCAGTTCGCTCTATCCGTACGACAATTACTACGCAAGCACTTTCGGCTTCTATGCTTACGACTGGAATTGGTTCTACGGCCGGCGCAATTTCGGGCTGTCCGTACGCCCTGTACAGCAGTAACTCTTGTAATAGACCATAGCAAACGCCGCAGGCTAAGATGAATTCCTTAACTTGCGGCGTTTTTATTTTCTCCTAAAGGAGTCAGTTTCTTATACTTTAGGCAACTTATCGAGAGCGGCCTTGATTTCCTCGTCGGTTGGGATATAGTCGGTCATAGTGCCGTCGTTGTAGGCCATGTAGGCATAGAGGTCGAAGTAACCTGTGCCGGAGAGGTTGAACACGATGACCTTCTCCTCGCCCGTTTCCTTGCACTTGAGAGCCTCGTCGATGGCAGCGCGGATGGCGTGACTGCTCTCGGGAGCAGGCAGAGTACCTTCTGCGCGTGCAAAGATTTCGGCTGCTTCGAAGACGGAGGTCTGTTCGTAAGCGCGGGCCTCGAAGACACCCTCGTCATATAGCTCGGAGAGGATGGGGCTCATACCGTGGAAGCGGAGACCGCCTGCGTGGTTGGCAGAGGGGATGAACTGGCTGCCGATGGTGTACATCTTGGCAAGAGGACAAATCATGCCTGTGTCGCAGAAGTCGTAGGCATAGATGCCGCGAGTGAAGCTGGGGCAAGAGGCAGGTTCTGCGCCGATAATCTTGTAGTTGGCCTCGCCGCGCAGTATTTCGCCGATGAAGGGGGAGGCAAAGCCGCCCAGGTTGCTGCCGCCGCCAGTACAGCCAATCAAGATGTCGGGCTTGATGCCGTACTTCTGGAGAGCTCTCTGAGCCTCAAGGCCGATGACTGTCTGATGCAGCAGCACCTGATTGAGCACACTGCCTAGCTCATAGCGGTAGCCCTCGCTGGTAACAGCCACTTCCACAGCCTCGGAGATAGCGCAGCCGAGGGAACCTGTCGTGCCCGGGAACTCGGCCAGAATCTTGCGGCCCACCTGAGTCGTATCGCTAGGCGAGGGAACGATGCTCGCTCCATAGGTGCGTATCACCTCGCGGCGGAAAGGTTTCTGCTCGTACGAGCACTTCACCATATACACCTTACAATCGAGGCCGAAGTACTGGCAAGCCATACTCAGGGCAGTTCCCCATTGTCCGGCACCCGTTTCGGTAGTGACACCCTTCAGCCCCTGCTTCTTGGCGTAATAAGCCTGAGCTATGGCCGAGTTCAGCTTGTGGGAACCGCTAGTATTGTTACCCTCGAACTTATAGAATATCTTTGCAGGCGTATCGAGAGCCTTTTCCAGGAACTTTGCGTGAACGAGTGGGCTAGGGCGGAACATCTTGTAGAAACCGAGCACTTCATCGGGGATGTCGAACCATCGAGTATCGTTGTCGAGCTCTTGCGCTACGAGTTCTTTACAGAAGATAGGCTCCATTTCAGCCGCCGTGAGGGGCTTTCCGGTGCCTGGATTCAACAGGGGTGCCGGCTTCGTTTTCATGTCAGCACGCACATTGTACCACTGAGTGGGCATCTCTTCCTCACTCAGGTAAATCTTGTAGGGAATGTTTTCTTTCATCTCTTTTAGTTCATTAAAATCTGTTCTTTTACTGTGAATCCGATACAAAATTAACATGTTTTACCCTTAGCTCCAAAGAAAATGCCGACTTTTAGTACTAAAGTTGCATAAAGCGAAAAAAGTGCGTCATTTCTTATGTCAGCAGATTTACCAATCGCGAGGCCAGACAATCATTTGTAATTCCAGAATCCAATAATTTTATAGTTTTATAATCTCTGCTCTTCCACTGAAGAGAAAGATCTGCTACGCTGAGCAGTTTTTCCGCAACAGGCCTTTTTGATCGCGGAGCAGTTTTCGTTCCGCGCTTTTGACAGCGCGCCTGAGTGCGCATCTCAGAATGAAGTTCGTTGCGGGGAAACGGGCCCTGTTTCGCTGCGCAGAGACTTCTTTTCTCAACTGCACTGCAAAGGTACGACAATTTTCACGCGCTGCCAAATTTTGGGCTTCGAATTGGGCCGATTTTCAGCACCAATTGGGTCGATTTTTGCAAGTCACTTATACTGAGATGGTTGAAAGTGGAGCCTAACAGCCTAACAAACCTAACAAATCTAACAAGCAAAAAAAAGACATATGCAATTTTGCCTATATCATTAATCAATGATTTGCCTATAATTATATATATTAAGATAGCGAATTTTCGAATTTTTTCTCTCTCTCAAAATCGCTTGTTAGGTTTGTTAGGTTTGTTAGGCTGTTAGGGTGGAGGAAATTTTTGTCGACAAATTCGTGTGAAATTTTGCCCGAAATTAACTTGAGAAATTTGGTGATGTGCATATTTTTCCGTAACTTTGCAAGCAGAAAATAGATAAAAAAATGTGGTAAAACATTACCTCGTGGTTGCGGAACTTGAAGAAAATGAAACAATTAAAAATACTAATGAATAAATACCATTATATACTGCTTATGAAACATTTCATCAATCGTTACGGACTGACCGTATTACTTTGTCTTTGCAGCTTGTGCAGCTTCGCATTGACATCTGCTTCTCCGAAAGAATCCTCCAAGAAGACGGCTTCGATAAAGCGTGCAAAACCTGGCAGCGACCTGGAAACTGCTATGGAGAATTATCTGAAAGAGGCAAAAGATAAGGAACTCAACATCCAAAGTGTGATGGTATTGCAGCATGGAAAAGTGAAATTCGAAAAATGGCTGAATGGCGGTGAACCTCAGACACCGCACATACTGAACAGCGTGAGCAAGACGTTCACCTCGGCTGCGGTAGGACTGGCTATCGACGAAGGTCTGTTGTCGCTTGATGACAAGCTGGTTTCTTTCTTCCCCGACGACTTGCCAGCTTCACCATCGGAGAACCTGAAGAAAGTGACCATTCACAATCTGTTGACGATGAACTGCGGACATGGTTCCGAGCCGTCGCGCAACAAAGTTGGAGACACATGGGTGAAGACTTTCCTTTTCTGGCCTGTGGAGCATGAACCGGGCACCTACTACTGCTACAACAGTATGGGTACTTATATGCTCTCGGCTATTGTGCAGAAAGTGACGGGGCAGAAGATTGTGGACTATCTGCAACCCCGCCTTTTTGATCCGCTTGGTATCGAGGCACCCCGATGGGAAGAGAGTCCGCAAGGTATCAACTGCGGAGGATGGGGACTCTACCTGAAGACGGAGGATTTGGCCAAGATGGGACAGCTATTGCTTCAGAAAGGAAAATGGAAAGGCAAGCAGGTTCTGCCGGAATGGTATGTCAAGGAGGCAACAAAGGCTCAAGTGCCTTGTGTTCCTGCTGGAACCAAGGCTGACAAGGCGGCCGAAAGAGGATTGACGAAAGAGAACAGCGACTGGGTGCAGGGGTATGGCTATCAGGTATGGCGCTGTCGTCACAATGCATATCGTGCTGATGGTGCTGGCGGACAGTATATCATCGTCATTCCGGAGAAGGATGCTGTGATTGTCAATACGGCCGATTTGCGCAATATGCAGGCTGAGTTGAACCTCGTTTGGGACCACATTCTACCTGCCTTGAAGTAGAGGCGATATCCGGATGGTTGCTAACGGGGCTATCGGTCTGTAATACTTGCTGCCACCGCGTTGCTTACTACCGAGCGCAGGCGTACCGTGGAACCTCCCTCGTCTGGGTGGACTGAGTTTGTAAGCAGTATAACGCTGCAATCCATTTCAGGGTCTATGACAATGCCAGTACCCGTGAAGCCCGTGTGGCAGTAGGTCTGCTTGGAGAAAATGTCACCATTGCATGAGGCATAGTCGCTGTAGCAATCCCAGCCGTAGGTGCGTCCGAAGGCTTCGGCAAAGCGGGGTACCGTGCGAAGCATCCGTGCTGTCTGTTTGCTCATGATGCGTTTGCCGTTCCATGTGCCTTCATTCTGGAGCATGGCACAAAGGATGGCAATGTCCTCGGCCGAGCTGAAAAGTCCTGCATTGCCGCTGATTCCACCGTTCATGATGCGTGCTAGCGGGTCGTGCACCATGCCACAAAGCACACTGTCAGGACCTTGTTTCGTGGTTGGAGCCACAATGCTACGCCAGTCCTCTCCCTTGGGCATCAGTGCCGCCCAGCAAGGCAGGTCGGTGTTGTGCCATACACCATTAGCATCAGGGGCGCAGGGAATGTAGTCGGTGTGGTTCATACCTAACGGAGCAAAGATATGCTGGCGGGAAAAGTCGCGCAACGACATTCTGCTAATTGTTTCAATGATATGCTGCAATGTGATGAAATTCAGGCAACTATAGCGAAATCCTTTACCTGGTTCAAAACCGCGTTTCATGTGGGAGATGTGCTCGATACATGCATCGGGATTGGGTGTGGCTTGGGGGTCGGGAGAGTAGTAAGCAGGCAAACCCGAGGTGTGCGTCATTAGATGATGTATGCGTATGGTCGTTGTTTCGCCCGACGCGTCTTTCCAGTTCTCGAAGCCCGGGATGTAACGGTTCACGGCATCGAGCATTCGAAACTTCCCTTCTTCGCACAGAATGAGTGCAGAAATTGCTGTGGACATTGCTTTACTGCACGATGCCATGTCGAAAATTGTGTTTGTCGTCATGGGGCGAACTTCGGGCCATACTTGTCGGTTTCCGTAGGCTTTCAGATAGGCCATCTTGCTGTGTCGCACTACAGCCAGAACGGCACCAGGAATATCACCTTGCTTGATGGCATTTTCAATAATCGAGTCGGCTTTGAGTAGTTGCTGCGAATCCATACCCACCTTCTCCGGGCGTACGTGTTTCAGTTGTTGTGCCTGACTGAAGGTTGGCATTGCTGCGAGGATGACCAGCGATAGGAGTTTCGATATTGTATGCATTTTTCTGTTTGTTTTTTGTTCTGCAAATTTACGAAAAACTGGCTAACAAAAAAAAAGAATACTAGTTTTTTGACACAAAGATATGCTTATTTAGCGTAGGAACTATCCCAGTTACTACATTACAAAAGCATTTTCAATGACTTTGTTTGGAAGATAACGATTTTTTTATTAGTTTTGCATCAAGAAATGACAACTTAATAAACCCTCATTACTATGAACAAGAAAGCTTCAAAAACAAATCAAACAGAAAAAAGAAGTATGTCGCGCCGTGATTTCCTGTTGACGGCCGGCACAGGTTTGGCAGGATTCATGATACTGCCCAGTTTTACAGTGGATGGAGTGCGGGTTGCACCGAGCGATAGGGTAGTGCTTGGATTCGTAGGTCTCGGTCAGCAGGGCTGCAGCGACTTCCGTAGCTTCGCATCATGTCCGGGAGTACAGGTAGCGGCTTGTTGCGATGTGGACAGCATAAAGCGTGAACGTTTCCGCCGCTATGTGACGAAGTGGCAGAAAGAGAAGTCGATGCCTGTACGTTGTGATGTTTATGAAGAATACGAACGTCTGTTGGAACGCAAGGACATCGATGCAATCGAGATTGCTACGCCCGATCATTGGCACGCTCTTGTTGCCGTTCATTCTTTACAGGCAGGGAAGGACGTCTATGTGCAGAAACCGTTGGCATACACCATCACCGAAGGTCTGGCTGTACAGCGTGCTGTGCGTGCCAACAACCGCATCCTGCAGATGGGAAGCCAGCAGCGCAGCAGTCAGGAATTCCAGACGGCTATTGCAATGGTACGTAGTGGAGCAATCGGAGACATCAAGGAAATCTACGTCCGCGTGGGTGACCCTCCAAAGCCTTTCGATCTGCCCGAGATGCCTGTTCCCGATAACCTGAACTTCAACCTCTGGCTGGGACCGCTCAACAATCCGAAGATTCACTATCACCCCGACATCTGCCCGATTGTTACACTAGACCCCGATAAGAATGAGACGCTTTGGGGGGCATGGCGTTGGTATGAAGAGACCGGAAACGGATTCCCTGCCGACTGGGGTGCTCACATGTACGACATCGCCCAGGCAGCTATCGGTATGGACGGACTCGGTCCCATAGAGTTCATTCCACAAGGATACAACGGTGCAGAATTTGCAACGATGAAATATGCTAACGGTATCATCATGCAGGAGCGTCCCTTCACCGACGACAAGGGAGCCAAGGGAATCAAGTTTGTAGGCGACAAGGGTTGGCTGAAGGTGGCACGCGGCTACATAGAGTGCTCTGACAGCAAACAACTGAAGAAGCAACAGGAGGATATTGCTGCAGGACAGTATGAGGTAAGCTCACCCCATATGCAGAATTTTATTGATGCTATCCGTGAGCACAAAGACCCGATAGCACCTGTAGAGTACGGATGTAGCACCAATACGCTCTGCTGTCTGTTCAACATTGCCCGCGAATTGAAGCGTCCAGTACATTGGAATCCTGCCACTCTTACCTTCGGAGACGACAAGGAAGCCTTTGCTCACCGTCTGTACTATTACGATTACCGTCGTCCGTACACATTGCCTTATCTGGAACGGCGACAATAACCGCGCCCTCATGCGCTCCAGGCGGTATTCTTGCGTAAAGAAGATGAATTCTAGGATATGAAAAGAATAGTATTCTTAATGATTTGTGTGCTAATGTCTGTTCTAATGACAGCTCAGACGCAGCAGGGCTGTGTGAAGACTAGGGGACGTATGGTTAGCGGACAGCTGGTTTCAGGCAAGGGTATCCAGAATGCTGTGGTTGCTGTACGAGGTCGCTCCACGGTACTCAGCCAAGCAAACGGAAATTTTTCTTTTTCCATTCCCGGACAGACGTTTTCATTGGACTCCGTCAGCAAAAATGGATACCAGTTAGTGGATGCCGATGCGTTGATTAAACCCTACAAATATTCCAGCAATCCCCTCTATCTGGTGATGGATACTCCAGAGCAGCAGCAGGCAGATCTGTTGGCCAAGGAACGCAAGCTGCGCCGCGACCTGCAGCGTCGTTTGCAGGAACGAGAAGATGAGGTGGAGGACCTGAATGTTTCTTTGGAAGAGAAGAACCGCCTGCTTGAGGAGATAAACAAGGAACGCGATGAGAATGAGAAAATCATCAAAGAACTTTCCAAGTACTATGCCACTTTGGACTATGACCAGCTGGATGAATTTCAGCGCACGGTGACCGACCTATTGGAGAACGGCCAGCTGGAGCGTGCAGACTCGATGTTGCGCACACGAGGTGACATGCAAAGCCGAATCCGAGAAATAAACAAGGAGCAGGAGGCAGAGGCAAAGGAAGAGGCCGAACTCCGTCAGCGCCAAAAAGAGTTGGCAGAAAGCAAGGAGGGGACACAGAAGAAGTTAGAGATTGTAGCAGCAGACTGTTATAATTTCTATCAGCGTTTCCTTCAGGCTCATCAGAACGACTCGGCAGCGCACTACCTGGAGTTGCGTGCACAAGTTGATACAACTAATTTTGAATGGCAGAGCAAAGCAGGACAGTTCATCCGAGAGTATCTCGCAGACTATCCCAAGGCAATGTCCTATTTTCAAAGCGTGTTGCGACAGGCCACCAAGAGAGACGGAGCGGAAAGCGAGTGGGCAGCTAATGCATACAACAACATTGGTACTATCTACGATTTTCAAGGCGACTATCCCAAGGCGCTGGAATTTTACGAAAAAGCCCTGAACATCCGGAAGAAAGTTTTAGAGCAAGAACATCGTGATGTTGCGCAGTCTTACAACAACATTGGTGTTGTCTACTGCAAACAAGGTACCTATGCCAAGGCGTTGGAGTATTTGGAGAAGGCTTTGACTATCCGTGAGAAAGCATCAGGACAGGAAGACCCCAAGGTTGCCACGCTCTGTGACAACATTGGTAATGTCTATTCCCGTCAAGGTAACTTTCCCAAGGCATTGGATTATCTGGGCAAGGCTTTGACTATACGTGAAAAGTTGTTTGGACAGGAGCATCCTGATGTCGCTACTTCCTATAACAATATTGGTTATGTTTATTCCCGACAGGGCAACAATCCCAAGACGTTGGAATATTACATCAAGGCTTTGACTATCCGTGAGAAGGTGTTGGGGCAGGAGCATCCAGATGTTGCGATGTCCTACAATAATATTGGCGGTGTATATTCCCGTCAGGGCGACTATCCCCAAGCGTTGGAATATTATAATAAGGCTTTGACAATACGTAATAAGTTATTTGGAAAGGACCATCCAGATGTTGCAATGTCCTACAACAACATTGGTATTGTCTATTATAAGCAAGATGACTATACCAAGGCGTTGGGATACTATGAGCAGGCGCTGGCTATCTGGGAAAAGGTTTACGGCAAGGAACATCCG
>JAGCNQ010000196.1 GCA_017645845.1 Bacteroidaceae bacterium | reverse complement strand
CTTAATCTTGTTTTTGCCCACTCCTTCGAAAGTCATCTTGACAGGAGCGATGGTGCCGTCCTCGTTGAAGATGAGACGGTCAATACAGGTGACGCGGTGGTTGCCGTCGGTCTCTTCGAGGGGACGGCGGTGATAGATGATGTAGTACTCGTCCTTGCCAGGCACCTTGATGACGCTGTGGTGACCTGCTCCGCGTGCGATGCTCTCGTCGCGCTGCAGTATCTTGCCCTTGAGCTTAAATGGTCCGAAGGGACTGTCGCTGATGGCATACGCCACGCAATAGTCGGGGCCGGTCCAGCCGCCTTGGCTCCACATGAAGTAGTACTTGCCGCCACGCTTCAGCATGAAGGGACCCTCGACGTATTCCTTGCTGGGCGTTATCTCGTGGAACTTCTGTCCGTCCGGCCAAGGCACGATGGAAAGGAGGTCGGGGCTGAGACGGCAGACGTTGCAGTGCCTCCAGCCGCCGTAGAACATGTAGAACTGTCCGTCGTCGTCGCAGAAGACGAACTGGTCGATGGGCTGTGCGCCATTGACAATCTCGTTGATAAGGGGTTTGCCGAGCGCGTCCTTGTAGGGGCCTTCCGGCTTGTCGCTGACGGCGACTCCGATGCCGCCCACTTCTCCCTCATGGACGTCGTTGCCGCCGAAGAAGAGGTAGTACTTGCCGTTTGCCTCGATGATGGCAGGTGCCCAGAGCGCCCGCCGCAGCCAGGGGATGTCTGCCTTCGTAATGACATTCTCATGCTTCGTCCAGTTCACGAGGTCCTTGCTGGAGAAGGCGTCGAAATGCAGCTGCTCGTCGTAGGGAGCGCTGTACGTTGGAAACACCCAGTACTTGCCGCCGAGGACAGCGCCTTCAGGGTCGGCATACCATCCCTGGAAAATCGGGTTGCCACTGGTCTTTTTCTTCTTCGCGTCGGCAGTACCGACGATACAACACAAACAAAGGAGGAGGACCCCCCAGCCCCCTTTAGGGGGAGAAAATAGAGTTTTTAATTCTTCACTTTTCATTTTTAATTCTTCACTTTTGACTTCGTCGAGAATGCTCACGCTCGGAATAGCTGATGCAAGCATCGCTCTTCGCTCGCTTAATCGCATTCTTCACTCTTCATTATTCACTTTTCATTGTTCCCCCTAAAGGGGGTTAGGGGGTCTCTATGATTCCTGCTTCCATCAGGATAGGCAGGATGCGGCTGGCAAGCCTGCGCTTGGCTTTTTCCTTCTCCTCGTAGTAGGCGTTGTGCAGGTCGATAAGCTCGCGGCTCAGGAGAAGCTTGTCCATGTCGCGGTCCTCGAACAGTTTGATATCGTAACGGCCTTTCTCATTGGCACCGGAGGTAAGGATGTAGCACACTTTGTTCTTCAGCTGCTTGTTGGCAGCCACGGCTCCGGTGATGCCTCCCACTACTGCAGCCCCTACAATGCCGAAGAGTACGCCTGCTACAACTGCTCCTCCCACTTGAGCCTGTTGTTTCTCCCGACCTTCCTTACCTGCCAGTTTGTTCACTAATAGCAAGTCGTTCTCTCCGATGCGGGCAGCTTGGCAGAAGCCTTTGCCGAAGCGAGACTTCTCGAATCGCATGTTGTAGCAGTTCACGTATAGCGTCTTGCCTTGCTCTACGGCAAAGACGGAGTAGTTCAGCCTCTCGTCGAAAGTCTTGTCGCCAGTCTCCAGCTTAATGTTGCTAAGACCCCACATAATCTGGTGACCTTTGCTGTGAACTTTGCAATAGACGGTGTCCAGGGATTCCCACCTGTCCAAGAGGAAGTCCTCGTAGCTTTTGCAGTACCGGCACTGGCCAAAGGCAGTAGCGGCCGTCAGCAGAAACAAGACTGTCAACAAAGTTGTCCGCCTCATTCCTAATCCTCTATTACGCCCTTCTTCGTGGAGAAGGAATCCATGAAGCCATTGAAGATTTCCTCAACGCGGTCCACCGTGAAACGACGGAACTTGCCGCTGCGCGGATAGAGCTTAGTACCAGCCTTGTTGACGGCTTCCTTGTCCGTAATCCACTCCTCTGCCTTGTAGAGAACGCCGTTCTTGCCGTCCATGTCCTCGTTGTAGTAATAGGAAATCTGCGTGAGGACGAGGCTGACCTTCTGCCCCTTCACAGTGGCGCTCAGAAGATAGCGGAAGCGTGTGCGGTCGAGGCTGAAGAACGTCTTTTGGAAAATCATGTACTCCTCGATGCGAGCCACAATAGAACCGTTCTCCCGCTCGTTGGAGATGATGCGCGTGTAAGGCTGTCTTTGGTCGTGGATAGCATTCGAGATAAGGGAGTTGTTGATGTAGGCGTACAACACATCGAAAATCTGCTGCTCGTTTTTGTCCGAGACCGTGAAGTTCTTCTGGAAAGTGACGATGCCTTCAACCTCGGGGACCGCGCCAAGCAGGTACTTGGGATCTCTGTCTTTCTTGTTTGCCATCAGGCAAAGAGGCAAGCACAGAAGTGCTACCATGAGAATGTTCTTTTTCATAATATATAAGTTGATAAGTTAGTCGTGTAGGGAGTTTACAGTTAACGTTAAGGTTATCGTTAAGGCCTACTCGTATCTTATTGCCTCAATGGGATCCATGAGGGCGGCCTTGCGGGCAGGGACATAGCCGAAGAATATGCCGATGAAGGCACAGATGCAGAAGCTGAGGCCGACGCTCCAGAGGGGAACACTGCTGGGCAACATGAAGACATTGCTCGCCAACCAGCTGCCTCCGTAGCCCAGCGCAACGCCAAGCAAGGCCCCCGTCAACGATATCATGACGCTCTCGATGAGGAACTGGCTCATGATGTCGATACCACGGGCGCCGACGCTCATGCGTAAGCCGATTTCCTTTGTGCGCTCGGTGACACTCACCAGCATGATGTTCATGATGCCGATACCGGCCACGAGCAGCGAGAAGGCTGCAGCAACAACCAGAATGAGGGTGATGGTGTCCATCGTGCTGGACATCGTCTCCATCCATTCTGCCTGCGAACGGATGGTAAAGTCGTCCTCGGCATCATCCTTCAGCTTATGGTTGCGCCGCAGTATCTGCGTCACCTCGTCGATAGCGTCATCACTCAGTTCTTCGGCCAAGGCACTCATTACGATGCTGCTGAAATAGGTCTGGGCGGCAAGGCGCTTCATGACAGTGGTATAGGGAGCTATCAGCAAATTATCCTGGTCCATGCCCCAGTTGTTGTAGCCTTTTGACTTCAGGACGCCGACAATACGGAAGGGAATGCT
>JAGCNQ010000195.1 GCA_017645845.1 Bacteroidaceae bacterium | reverse complement strand
TATCTGCCGCTGGATAAGGATCAGCCCTGGTTGGAGAAATGGATACTTGAAGGGCACAGGGAATGGCGATCTAATGTATATGGTCAGTGCAAGAGTTGGTTGGACGGAGGATTACATCCCCGTGCAGTGACTCGCGACTTGGATTGGGGAATTCCCGTTCCCATAGAAGGAGCAGAAGGTAAGGTGCTGTATGTGTGGTTTGATGCTCCGATTGGTTATATCAGTAACACAAAGGAACTTTGCGATTCACATCCCGAATTCGGTTCTTGGGAGAAATGGTGGAAAGATCCTGAGACACGTCTGGTACATTTCATAGGAAAAGATAACATTGTCTTCCACTGCATCGTCTTCCCTGCTATGCTGAAGGCACACGGCGATTATATACTGCCCGACAATGTTCCGAGCAACGAGTTCCTTAACCTGGAAGGCAACAAGATTTCCACCTCAAAGAACTATGCTGTTTGGTTGAACGAGTACCTTGATGAACTGCCCGGTCGTCAGGACGAGCTACGTTATGTGCTCACCGCCAATGCGCCTGAGACCAAGGACAACGACTTCACCTGGGCCGATTTCCAGGCGCGTTGCAATAATGAGTTGGTGGCTGTGTATGGTAATTTCGTGAATCGTGCCCTCCAGCTTACCCAGAAGTATTACGAAGGTGTTGTGCCTGCTTGTGGCGAATTGAATGACTACGACCGTGAGACCTTGGCAGAGTTTCAGGGTGTTAAGGAGCGTCTGGAGGCTTTATTGGAGGGCTTTAAGTTTCGTGAGGCACAGAAGGAGGCTATGAATTTGGCACGTATAGGTAACAAATATATAGCTGACTGTGAGCCCTGGAAGGTCATTAAGACAGACCCCGAGCGTGTTAAGACCATCATCAATATCTCCCTACAACTGACAGCCAACCTGGCTATCGCTTTTGAACCTTTCCTGCCCTTCAGCAGTGAAAGATTGAGGAAGATGATAAGCATGGAGAACTTCTCTTGGGAGCAGTTGGGAAGCCTTGATTTGCTGCCTTCCGGCAAGCAGTTACCAAAGCCCGAGTTGCTTTTCACCAAGATAGAAGATGATGTGGTAGCAGCCCAGATAAAGAAATTGGAAGATACCATAAAAGCCAACGAAGCAGCCAATTACAAGGCCGCTCCTGTTAAGGAAATCATCCCATTTGAAGATTTTGAGAAACTGGATATCCGCGTCGGCTTCGTTAAGGCTTGCGAGAAGATAAAAAAGAGCAAGAAACTTCTGAAGTTCACTCTCGACGATGGGTCTGGCAAGGATCGAACAATCCTCAGCGGTATAGCTCAATGGTATGAGCCCGAACAGTTAGTAGGGAAGAACGTGCTTTTCATCGCGAATTTTGCGCCTCGTCAGATGATGGGAGAGGAAAGCCAGGGCATGATTCTGTCAGCGGTGAACTATAATGGTGATTTGAGTGTCACCACCGTTCTAAATCCCGTCAAGGGTGGCAGCCAGGTCGGGTAATGATGATAGAAGGCAGTCTGAGTTTCTTAGCAGGATGCTTCTTCAAGATTTTTGATTACGAAAAGCTTGTCGCTCGCTCGAACTTTGGTGGCGAAAGGAATGCTGATGTGCCAACCTTGGCGGGCTGTTTCGACGGGTAGGAGGTCGTAGCGAATCTCGCTGACTTTATTCCGAAGTGCTCCGGTAGTAGGACCTGTCACTAATATTTCATCACCCACGTTCAGTTCGCAGGCCTCTATCTTAAACTCTGCCACTTGTAGCTTAGAGTAGTAGCGCACGGCCCGTCCGCAGTAAACTTTCCGTTCTGTGGCCTTTGAACCGTGGCAGTCATTCCATTCCATAATGGTCTTGCCCAGGTAATAGCCGTCCCAGAATCCGCGATTAAAGACACGTGCCAGGCGTTCGTCCCATTCGTCAAGGTGTTCAAGGAAAACTTTCTTGCCCTGATTGGGATTGGTGAGCGTATCGATAGCTTCGCGATAGCAACGCACAACAGTATCAACGTATTCTGGCCCGCGTGCACGGCCTTCTATCTTGAAAACGCGTACACCGGCCTCAAGCATCTTGTCAAGGAAACGGATGGTCTTCAGGTCGCGGGGAGACATGATGTATTTATTTTCGATGTCGAGTTCTGTGCCTGTCTCTACATCCTGTACTGTATAACGACGGCGGCAGAGTTGCATGCACTCACCGCGATTGGCGGAGCGTCCCCAATTGCTTTGGCTCAGGTAGCATTTGCCGCTGATGGCCATGCAGAGTGCTCCATGGCAGAACATTTCTATGCGTACGGGGTTGCCACTTGGTCCGCAGATGTTTTCTTCTTTGATAGCATGGTAAATTTCTGCCACCTGTTCCATGTTCAGTTCGCGGGCCAATACCACGACATCTGCAAACTGAGCATAGAAGCGCAGAGCCTCCACATTGCTGATGTTCAGTTGGGTGCTTAGATGTACTTCCTGTCCTATTTGTCGGCAATAGAGCATCACGGCAACATCACTTGCTATGACAGCGCTGATGCCGGCCTGATTTGCGGCATCAAGGATTTGGCACATTAGTTTCAAGTCCTCACCATAGATGATGGTGTTGACTGTCAGATAGCTTTTTATACCGAAACGATGTGTTTCCTCAGCAATGCGTTTGAGGTCGTCAATCGTGAACGTGCAGGCAGAGTGTGCACGCATGTTCAGGTTCTCAATACCAAAGTAAATGCTGTTCGCACCAGCACGAATGGCTGCTGCCAGACACTCTGGGGAACCAACGGGGGCCATTATCTCTGGCTCATAATTCATAAAATCCAGTTTAACTAGTTTTGTAAGCCTTATTAGTTCTATTAGTTTTTTCTTGTTGCAAAGGTACGACTTTTCCTATTTTACACAAAAAAAGCTCATTGACATTTCGTCATTTTTGCTTTTCTTCGTACTTTAGAGATAACCTCGAAGGTTCTTTCGTTCGGGATTAAAAGGAAAAACTTGCGTATCCCCGTTTTGGATGATACGTATGATTTGCTTCGATGATACGTATGATTTGCCTCAATCATACGTATGATTCTATTCAATGATACGTATGATTTATTTTGACGATACGTTTGGCTGTTTTTAATGATGCTGATGACTGATACCGATGATACGGATGGGACATCTGTTTTATGTGTTAAAGTCAAAGTGCTCGTTTTTATTTTTGTTGTACCTTTGACTTCGCCGTTTTGCGACTATCTCCGCGACTACAATCGCGCCTTTGCTCTATAGAGTCTAAGAATCGCGTCTTGCTGCTAAGGTATGCAAGAAAGAACTACTCGCCTGGGAAATAAAAAATCAGCACAAAAGCAAAAATAATTCTTAATTCTTTATTCTTAATTCTTAATTTTATTGTACCTTTGCAGCCGCAAATACAGAATGTGGATAGATTTGGGCTGCTTGCAACCACAGTAAAAAATGCTAAAACGAGGACCGCAGGACTCCTCACGCATTTATGCCTGACTTCTTTCCCCATACATTATTAATTATATATAAAGGATTAATTCTACTATGGGTTATTTGTTTACGTCGGAGTCAGTCTCCGAAGGTCATCCCGACAAGGTGGCCGACCAAATCAGCGATGCCGTTTTGGACAAACTCCTTGCCTTCGACCCAGATTCGAAAGTGGCATGCGAGACGCTCGTGACCACAGGACAGGTCGTTCTTGCAGGTGAGATAAAGACAAAGGCTTACGTCGATCTGCAACGCATCGCACGAGAGGTTATCAACCGCATCGGTTACACCAAAAGTGAATACATGTTCGAAGGCAAAAGCTGTGGCGTGCTTTCTGCCATCCATGAGCAAAGCGCTGACATCAACCGCGGTGTGGATCGCTCTGATCGCTCCGCTCAGGGTGCTGGCGACCAGGGTATGATGTTCGGTTATGCCACTAACGAGACCGAGAACTATATGCCGCTAAGTCTTGACTTGGCACACCGTCTTCTCTGGACTCTTGCAGACATTCGTCGCGAAGGCAAGGTAATGACCTACCTCCGTCCTGACGCAAAGAGCCAGGTGACCATCGAGTACAGCGACGAGGGTGTACCGCAGCGCATTGACACTATCGTTGTGAGTACGCAGCACGATGAGTTTGACACAGACGAGGCCATGCAGCAGCGCATTACAGAGGATGTCAAGAAGATTCTTGTGCCCCGCATGTTATCAGGCATCCGCTCCGAGCGTATCCGTAATCTCTTCGATGATGCTATCACCTACTATGTCAACCCGACAGGTAAGTTCGTTATCGGCGGTCCTCACGGCGACACCGGTCTCACGGGTCGCAAGATAATTGTTGATACATACGGTGGCAAGGGCGCACATGGCGGTGGAGCATTTAGTGGTAAAGACCCTTCGAAGGTGGACCGCTCTGCAGCCTACGCAGCACGACATATTGCCAAGAACATGGTGGCAGCCGGCGTGGCTGATGAGATGCTTGTACAGCTCAGTTATGCTATCGGTGTGGCAGAGCCCGTCAGCATCTTTGTCGATACTTACGGCAAGAGTCACGTGGGGATGACCGATGGCGAGATAGCCGAGAAAATAAAGGAAATCTTCACTCTCACGCCGTATGCCATTGAGCAACGCCTGAAACTGCGCAACCCCATCTATGAGGAAACGGCAGCATACGGTCACATGGGGCGTGAGCCGCGTATCGTCAAAAAACGCTTCGAGTCACTCTATCAGGAAACGAAGGAAGTAACCGTCGAACTCTTTACCTGGGAGAAACTCGATTATGTGGAGAAGATAAAGAATGTCTTCTCTCTATAATGAATTATGAGCTATGAAGCCTGTTTCGCAGAAAGAGAAAGGCCGTTTCACAGGGAGAGAAAGGCCGTTTCACTCACAACAAAAGGGCGAAACACAAAAGCTTTAGCTCGATGAAGTCAACAATGAACTATGAACACAGAACTAAATAAAAAGGTCGCTGTCTATTGTGCCAGCAGCACACAGATAGATGATTGTTATTTTCGTGATGCTCGCCGCCTTGGAAAGTTGATGGCAGAAAAAAGTGTTACGCTGATAAATGGTGCAGGCAATATGGGCCTGATGGCTGAAAGTGCCGATGGTTGTCTTGAAGCCGGTGGGCGAGCCATAGGTGTCATACCTTCCTTTATGATTAAAGAAGGATGGTGCCATGAAGGTATGAGCGAAATCATTGAGACCTCTGATATGCACACCCGTCAAGCAAAAATGGCAGAGATAAGTGATGCCGGAATCTTTCTCCCTGGTGGCTGTGGTACTTTTGCCGAACTGATGGAACTTATCACATGGAAACAGCTTGGACTTTATCTCAAACCCATCATCTTGCTCAACACGGGCGGCTACTATGATGCTATGCTCAACACGCTTCATCAAGCCATCAAGGAGAACTTCATGCGACCAGTGCATGCCGACATCTGGAAGGTTGCCCCGACACCTGAGGATGCATTGAAGATGGCACTCGAAACACCTCTTTGGGATACGAGCATCCGCCGTTTCGCCAAGATATAGCCTTCCTGACTCCTCCGGGGGGGAGAACAGATAAACATGAAAACGGCAGATACTTTATCTTTGACACCATCTCAGGCTGTTGACACGCTTTGCCGGCAGCCGCTTCAAGACACGCTTTGCCAGCAGCCGCTTCAAGATACGCTTTACCATCAGCTGCTTCAAGACGCGCTTTGTCAGCAGGAGCCACAAAACACGATTGTCGAGGACTTAATCTCTTTCGACGATTGCAGTTATTTTGCGGCTGATACCCTGTTTCATCCTGAATTGCCTTATAGGCCTTTTGGTTTCACCGCTACTTCCACTCCGTACCAACTGCGCTATGACGGATGGAATGGATTAGCATTGCTCCTGTGTCTGCTGTTTGCCGCAAATATAGTGTTACGGCTCCGGAAAAAGTTTCGTGAATTACTTCGTGGCATCTTTTTTCCCATTCCTGGTAAAATGGATGAACCTCTTGTGGACGACCCTCTCCGCTATTCAACGCGCCTTGTTGCAGTGTGTCTCCTTTCGCTCACGGCAGCCATGGTTACCTTTGTATATACGCAACATGATGTCGAATACTATCCTTTCGCCGAAACACCCTATATTCTGTTCGTTGCCTTCTTTGTTCTTTGGCTTGCCTATTTCCTGATGAAAAGACTGGCAGGAAACTTTGTCAACTGGATATTCTTCAAGCGTGAGAAAATCTTTACATATCAACGAGCCTACACATTCTTTTATGCAATAGGCTCCCTGCTTTCTTTGGTCTTAGCTGTCGTGGTCATGTATATGCCTTTCTCTCCAGGTGAAGTATTGCTAATGATGCTTTGTTTGATCTTTTTGGTCAAGATATTGCTACTTTTTAAGACTTATCAGTTATTTTTTCCAAAATTGTATGGCACTTTGCATTTAATTGTGTACTTTTGCACTCTCGAATTGATGCCGTTGCTTGTCTTAGTACAGTTTCTGGCGTATGCCGGATGGCTTTTGATGGTCAAACTATAGGAAAAAAACACGACAGACGATGATAAAGAAGATACTTATCTCCCAGCCCGAGCCTACCTCGGCGAATTCTCCCTATTATGACATAGCAAAGCGCCATAATGTGGAGATTGTATTTCGTCCGTTTATTAAGGTTGAGCCGCTTACGTCCAAGGAATTCCGTGCTCAGAAGATTTCCATTCTTGAGCACACAGCCATCGTCTTTACCTCACGCCTTTCTATCGACAATTTTTTCCTTTTGGCACGTGAAATGCGCATTCCTATTCCAGAGAATATGAAATATTTCTGTATAACAGAAACTGTAGCGCAGTATATACAGAAATATGTGCAGTATCGCAAGCGCAAAGTCTTCTTTGGCACTAACGGAAAGATTGACGACCTGCTTCCCCTTATGATAAAACACAAGTCGGAGCGCTATCTCATCCCGTTGAGTGATGTACATAATCCAGCCTTTGGAGAGTTGCTTGATAGCAAGAATCTTAAGCACTCAGATGCCGTCATGTATCGTACCGTAAGCAATGACTTCACTAAGGATGAACCTTTTGACTACGACATGCTCATCTTTTTCAGCCCAAGTGGTGTGCAGTCGCTCAAGAAGAACTTCCCGGACTTTAAACAGGGTGACATCGTTATTGGCACACTCGGTCCCGCTACAGCCAAGGCCGTTCGTGATGCCGGTCTGCGTCTTGATATTGAAGCTCCCTCTCCCCAATACCCCAGCATCTCCTCTGCCATAGACGACCATCTGCGTAAGGCGAACGGAAATGGATAACGTTCCTCATACTCTTGGTAAAGAGGAGCGTCTCTGCAGTCGTAAGGCTATAGAGGAATTGTTCAGTGGCGGACATCAGTCTGTCTCCGCTTATCCTATCCGAGCCGTCTTCATGCCAAGAGAGCAGCCTGGAGTACGTATCATGGTTTCTGTGTCCAAGCGCTATTTCAAACATGCTGTCAAACGCAATCGTATCAAAAGGCAACTTCGCGAGGCCTATCGCTTGCAGAAGGAACTGCTCTTGCCGTTGAGTGGCGGACTTGATATAGCCTTCCTTTGGACTTCAGACGAAATGTTATCCACCGAAAAAGTTTTCCGAAGGATTCACAACATCCTGCAACGTATCCATGAAAGCGTCATCTCTGCTCCATTGGTTTCTTGAATTGTTGGTCCGGTTGCTCATCGTGCCCATTCGTTTTTATCAGCGGTTCATTTCTCCACTGATGCCACCCTCATGCCGTTTTACACCTACTTGTAGTCAATACGCTATTGAAGCACTCCGCAAGCATGGGCCGTTTCGGGGGTTATGGCTTGCCATACGCCGCTTGTTGCGTTGCCATCCTTGGGGAGGTAGTGGCTATGATCCTGTACCGTAAATCCAATTATGCCTTATATCGACTTCCATACCCATCATGTGCCTACTACAACAGATGTTATCGCTGTGGTGGATGGCCGTGATACTTGGGGTATTCATCCTTGGCGAGCGGATACAATTAGTCTTGTTCCAGACCTTTCGGACAAGCTTGCCATAGGGGAGTGCGGACTAGATGCTTTACGCGGGCCATCGATGGAGATGCAGTTGCAGGTGTTTCTTCAGCAGATAGAACTGAGCGAGGTAAATGGCAAACCGCTCGTCATACACTGTGTCAAGGCGTTCGACCAGTTGTTGCGCCTGCATCACGAACTGCGTCCGAAGATGCCATGGATGTTTCATGGCTTTCGCGGCAAACCCCAGCAATTGCGTTCGCTCCTTACCACCGGATTTTATATCAGTTTTGGCTTTTGCTACAATGAGGAGAGCCTTTACCTATGTCCTTTGGAGCGTCTCATGCTTGAAACAGATGACGCCCCATGTTCTATTGTTGAATTATATAATTTATATAATAAAGTAGCAGATATTCGTGGTGTCAGTATGTCGTCTTTGTGTGCCGCAATGGCTGAAAACTATCTTTCTTTCTTTCAAAAAGAGCCTTTTCAGATATAAAATGCCATCGATGTATATTAAAAAGTAGCACAAAAGAAGAAAGTTTCCATATTTTTTTGTATCTTTGTGCGCAAAAAAATAAACATAATACATCTATGGACTTCAATAAACTTACCGCTGCCGAAGCTGCAGCACTTGTCCAAAATGGACAAACCATTGGTCTGAGTGGCTTTACGCCTGCAGGCGTCGCCAAATGTACACCGGCAGAGATTGCCAAGCGAGCAGAGGCAGAACATGCTGCTGGCCGTCCCTTCAAAATTAGTATTTTCACAGGAGCCAGCACTGGACAGAGTTGTGACGGCGACCTTTCCAATGCTCATGCCATTGACTTCCGTGCACCTTACACTACTAATCCAGATTTTCGCAAGAACGTCAATCAGAACACGCTCAACTATTCTGACCTGAACCTTTCCAATATGGCAACCCAGATTCGTCAGGGATATCTTGGACAGGTCAACTGGGCAATCATCGAGGCTTGTGCTATAGAAAAAGTCGGTTCCAAGGCACGTATTTATCTGACAGCAGCAGGTGGAATCAGTCCTACCGTTTGCCGTCTTGCCACCGAAGGCATCATTGTCGAGCTCAACGCATTCCACAGTCCTAACAGTAAAGGCATTCATGATGTCTATGAAATAGAGGATCATCCCTTCCGCAAGCCCATTATGATTACCAAGGCCAGCGACCGTATTGGCAAGCCTTATGTCGAGGTGGACGCCGACCGCATTGTGGGTGTTGTAGAATGTAACGTACCAGACGAGGCGCGCAGCTTCAAAGATCCAGACCCCATCACGACACAGATTGGTCAGAACGTGGCAGATTTCCTGTTGCTTAACCTCAAACAAGGTCTTATTCCCAAATCATTCCTCAATTTGCAAAGTGGAGTGGGTAGTGGAGCCAATGCTGTGTTAGGAGCTCTCGGTCAGTGTTCTGAGGTGCCTAACTTCAATATATATACTGAGGTTTTACAGGATGCACCTGTCGGCTTGATGAAACAAGGTCGGGTGCTCTCTGCATCAGCCTGCTCGCTGACCGTTACTAATGAATGTCTGCTGGACATCTATGATAACATCGATTTCTTTAAGGACAAACTCGTGCTGCGTCCTTCAGAGATAAGCAACTGCCCGGAGGTCATTGCCCGTCTCGGTGTTTGTGCTCTTAATACCGCCATCGAATGTGATATCTATGGTCATGTGAACAGTACCAAGATATGTGGCACGAAGATGATGAATGGTATCGGAGGTTCTGCAGACTTTGCTGACAATGCATACTTGACTATTTTCACCTGCGGTTCTACAACAAAAGGTGATGCAATCTCCAGCATTGTGCCCTTCGCCAGCCATATTGACCATACTAATCATTATATTGATGCAGTCATCACCGAGTATGGTGTGGCTGATCTGCGTCACAAGAGTGATATGCAGAAGGCACAGGAGCTCATCAAGGTGGCACATCCCGACTATCGTCCCATGCTACAGGACTATCTCCGTATTGCAGAGAAGAGGGGTGGTCACACACACCACGAACTTGCCGCGGCTTTCGCCATGCATGATACCTTCCTTAGGAAGGGCGATATGCGTTTGACCGACTTTGCCGAATACATCAAGTAAGCACCATTTCTACCCGTTAGGTTCTTATTATATACAATGAACTACGAATGGTGCTATAATCCGCCTTCTGATGCCGATTTGCAGCTTGCAGGGGAGATGGCCGAGGAACTGAGAATTAGTCCCGTGGTAGCCCGTGTGCTGATAAGTCGCGGTATAGACAACGTGCAAGATGCGCGCCGTTTCTTCCGCCCTCAGCTCACCGATCTGCATGACCCATTCCTCTTTCAGGACATGCAGAAGGCCGTGAACCGTCTCAACGAAGCCTTGGGACGCAAGGAGCGCATCCTCGTCTATGGCGATTACGATGTGGATGGATGTACTGCCGTAGCCTTGGTCTATCGCTTCTTGCAGCAATTCTATAGTAATATCGACTACTATATCCCCGATCGTAACGAGGACGGCTATGGTGTCTCCCGTAAGGGTGTGGACTATGCCTGCGAAACAGGGGTCGGTCTTGTTATTGTGCTCGACTGCGGAATCAAGGCTATCGAAGAGGTTGCCTACGCCAAGCAGAAAGGTATCGACTTCATTATATGCGACCATCATGTGCCAGATCTGGAGTTGCCGCCTGCAGTGGCTGTTCTTAATGCCAAGCGTCTGGATAACACCTACCCCTATGAGCATCTCTCTGGATGTGGTGTCGGCTTTAAACTTTTACAAGCCTTTGCAAACAGCAATGGTATCGAGTTCTCACAGTTGATACCATTGCTAGACCTTTGTGCCATCAGTATTGCGGCAGACCTCGTACCCATCATGGGCGAGAACCGCATCCTTGCCTATCATGGTTTGCGTCAGCTCAACAATTCGCCCAGTACTGGTGTCAAGGCGCTCATGGAAATCTGCGGACTGAAGGACAAAGAGATTTCCCTGGGCGACATTATCTTTAAAATCGGACCGCGTATTAATGCTTCCGGTCGTATGCAGACTG
>JAGCNQ010000194.1 GCA_017645845.1 Bacteroidaceae bacterium | reverse complement strand
TCATAGGATCCCCAACGTATTCCAGTCTTAGGATCGATGGGCGGTTCAAATGGCAGGAGTTCTTCTTTGTGCTCCTTCATATACATTAGTCCGTTGAAAACGGCTGTAGCATATTCTCGGGTAATATGGGTAATCTCTATCTCATCGGGACGCCAGAGATAATCGTACAACGTATGCTTTCCTATGGGAACCTGGTCCGCCATCTTGTTCATGTTATGTGTGATGTTTTCATGCCACACTTCATCTGTCTCGTATTCAAAGACCTTTATCCGAGACAGGTCTGCATCTGGGAAGCGTTCTTTCACCTCAGCCATGGTTTTCAACTCCTTAGTCTTACCATCTTCTCTTACATATACGCCTGTACCACGCTTTATGACAGGCGTACTTGTCTTGATATATAAATCCAAACTCATGATAAATACTTTTTGATTGATTATACTTATGGCAATACGCCATTATGCCTCACCTTTTCTGCCGAAAAGATAAGGAAAGGATAATAGAGCGACTAACTCGAGTCACTATACAAGCGTAAAAGTCACTGAGAGTGCGCTCTTACTGTTCTAATGTTTTAATTGGGTGCATAAAATCTCCTCTCTGCGTGAAAACGCATTAATGGTTTAACATTCCTTCCAGGATCGGGTCGCCTGGGTTTACTTTACTCTTTGCTCCGGAGCATCTTCCGAAGACTTGAAAACTAACGCAAGAAAGTATTCTTGCCAATCCAGTAAACGGGAATGGGAGAAGACAGGTGGTAAGTCTGTTTTTTCATTCCTGGACATCGCCCCTACACTGACGGCGCTACTTGCATCGCATAACTTCTGCTTTCGTGCCTCTCGAGGTTATGTCTCTAACATAGAAGCCCAAAGGCTACTATCAGATGGACGCTCTCAACCTACGAGGTTACAGTTCGCTCGCCTCGCCCTTATGAGAGACTTATTATTAAATTTCGGCTGCAAAGGTACACCTTTTTATTGAATTGACAAATACTGTTGGGGACTTTAACATAAGTGAATCTGCTTAAAAATCATGTATACACTATGTGTATAAAACTTTGGTCGATTTGATGTACAGATATAGATTATTTGGATAATATGTTTCTCAGTAAGTCATTTTAGTGAAGGGAAAAGATGGTAGAACGATAATTGAGAAATAATACTCTGCGAACACCAAAATGCCATTTTGCGAACACCAAAAATGTGTTCGCAAGGAAAAATAATCAAGATGTAATGTTTGATAAAGTATTCGGTGTTCGCACGGTGTTCGCAAAACAAAGGAAAAGGAGCTACATTTTTAATGTAACTCCTTGATTTTCAATGTGGACCAGCCAGGGCTTGAACCTGGGACCTCCAGATTATGAGTCTGTTGCTCTAACCAACTGAGCTACAAGTCCGATGACACGTTCTTGACGTAATCGGCTGCAAAATTAGACATTTCCGACGAATTATGCAAATGAACGAGGGAAAAATTTGGTGTAGCGAGGAGTTTTGACTATTTTTGCACTTTGTATGAAGAAGGGTTGTGCTGTTACTATAGGCTTCTTTGATGGCGTTCACCGCGGACACCGTTACTTGTTGCAACAGTTGGAAACGTTGGCAGAAACCAATCATTTGTCGGCTGTGGCGGTAACGTTCGACTGTCACCCCAGGCAAGTGATATGCAAGGACTTTGTTCCCTCGCTGCTGACGACACAAGAGGAGAAGCTGACACTACTTTCCGAAACATTCAGAGGAGAAGTGGTTGTACTACCTTTCACACGTGAATTAAGCACTTTAAGTGCCAAAGAGTTCATGCAGTCTGTCCTATGCGAGAAGCTGAATGCTGAGTTCCTGCTGATGGGTTACAATCATCGGTTCGGTCACGGAGGTGGCACTCCAGAGGAATATGCTGCATGGGGCAGGGAAACGGGTATAAAAGTATGTCAGGCCGAAGCGCTAGCCGGCGAAAAAGTGAGCAGCAGTAAAATCCGGAATCTGATAAGTTTGGGAGAAATAGATAAGGCCAATGAAATGCTCGGCTATCCGTATTTCCTGACAGGCAGAGTGACCGATGGCAAACATATCGGACGAAAAATTGGTTTCCCGACAGCAAACCTTCTGTTGCCCGAGCAGAAACTTCTGCCTACCTGTGGCGTTTATGCTGTTTGGGTCATCACACCTGACGGAACGAAACGAGGTGGCATGCTTTGCATCGGACACCGCCCCACGTTAGAAATAAATGGCGATATCAGTGTGGAGGTACATATCTTCGACTTCAATGGCAACTTGTATGGCAAACAGATTCGTCTCTATATCATTGGGAAATTACGCGAAGAACGCTACTTTAACTCGCTTGACGCCCTACAGCTACAACTCACAGACGATTCAGCAGCAGCACGAGAAATGATTAGCCACTCTGTATGACCAACGAGGATTTCATAGCACAAAACAAAGATGCAGATGTGCATGCATTGGCTTTGAGCAAAGTACCAGCAGACATCGACCTGCACTACTGCCTGCAACAGATAGAGGGACGGCAAATCACGGAGCAGAAACTGCCATTATGGGCAAAGACGGAAGGCATCATCTATCCTCCAAAAATCTCGTTGGAGCAATGCAGCAGCGAACAGGCAGCACTCTATAAGCAGCAACTGATGAAGCGTCTGCTGCTAGAGGGCAGACAGAGCATGGTGGATCTGACTGGCGGCTTTGGTATTGATTTTTCTTTTTTGGCACAATTATTTGCTGAGGCAGATTATGTGGAACGAAACGAACAACTTTGCGAAATTGCCCACCACAATTTCCCGTTGCTCGGTCTGCAAAAGGCTCGTGTTCACCACAAGGCTTGCGAGGAATTTATCGATGAAATGGACCATTATAGCCTCATCTACCTCGACCCAAGTCGTCGTGATGCAGCAGGAAGGAAAGTAGTTGCCCTAAGCGATTGTTCGCCCAATATAGAGACAATGCAGGAAAAACTGCTAAGCCATGCACCGCTGGTTGTCGTTAAATTGTCACCGATGCTTGACACACAAGATACGCTTCGACGGCTGTCCAATGTAAGTGAGGTGCATGTTGTAAGCGTGAGTGGCGAATGCAAGGAAGTCCTACTGGTACTTTGCCACCAGAAGAAAAACATAACCTACCATTGCACAAACATCACAGCACATACACAGACCTTCAGTACCGATGCACGAGTCACAGAGCCTATCATCGCCCCAAGTCTTGGGCATTACCTCTACGAGCCAAACGCCTCCATTATGAAAGCAGGTGTACAGAATGCACTCTGCCAAACCTATAATATTAAGAAACTGCATCCCTTAAGTCACCTGTTCACATCGGAACAGCTCATAACAGACTTTCCCGGACGTATTTTCGTGATAGAAGACTACAGCAGTTTCGCCAAGAAAGACCTGAAAACGCTGTTGGCAGGAATAACCAAGTGCAACCTGACTATCCGTAACTTTCCTTCCTCTGTAGCCGAACTCAGGAAGCGACTCAAATTGCGCGAGGGTGGTAACTGTTACTTGTTTGCAACTACACTCAGCGACGGTTCGCATGCCCTCCTGCGCTGCAGCCTTCCCAATTTAACTTTTTAACCTTTAAACTCTTTAACTTTTATTCATGTTAGTAAAGACATTCAGCGCCAGCGTACAAGGACTGCAAGCTTCGCCCGTCACCATTGAGGTAAATGCCACTCGTGGCATCCGCTTTGTGCTTGTAGGCCTGCCAGACAGCGCCGTCAAGGAAAGCTATGAGCGCATCACGGCTGCCATTGAGAACAGCGGTTATACCTTCCCTACACGCCAGATTACGATCAATATGGCTCCGGCTGATGTTCGTAAAGAAGGTTCCGGCTTTGACCTCCCTATGGCCATCGGGATTTTGGCTACTGCAGGAGATATCGATACCCGCATGCTGAACCGCTATATGATGGTAGGCGAGCTGAGCTTAGACGGCTCACTGCAACCCATCAAAGGAGCACTACCCATTTCCATCAGGGCCCGTGAGATGGGATTTGAAGGGCTCTTTGTTCCAGAAGACAACGTGCGTGAGGCGGCTGTCGTGAACAATCTGAAAGTATATGGCGCACGCCACATCAATCAAGTCATCGGGCACTTGAACGGCAAAGAACTCATGCAACCCACCATCATTGACACACGGGCAGAATTCTTTTCAAGGCAGAACGAATTCGAGTTCGACTTCGCAGATGTTAAGGGACAGGAACAGGTGAAGCGCGCCTTGGAGATAGCAGCTGCAGGCGGTCACAACCTCATCATGATAGGTCCTCCGGGCAGTGGCAAGAGCATGTTGGCGAAACGCCTGCCCAGTATTCTTCCCCCCTTATCGCTTCGCGAGAGTCTGGAGACAACACAAATTCACTCTGTGGCGGGGAAACTGATGAGTGACTGCTCACTCATTGCCCAACGACCCTTCCGTTCTCCGCACCACACCATCTCGCAAGTGGCACTTGTCGGAGGTGGCGCCAATCCCCAACCGGGTGAGATAAGTCTGGCACACAATGGTGTGCTTTTTTGCGATGAATTGCCGGAATTCCAGCGTTCTGTGCTTGAAGTATTGCGGCAACCTCTTGAGGACCGAGTCATCAACATTTCCCGTGCCAAGTATACCGTTACTTATCCCTGTTCCTTCATGTTCATTGCATCGATGAACCCCTGTCCTTGCGGCTACTACAACCATCCGGACAAACCATGTTGCTGCACACCCGGCCAAATTATGAAGTACCTTAACAAAATATCAGGTCCCCTACTCGATCGAATTGACATCCACTGCGAAGTCCAGCCTGTGCCGTTCGCCCAACTTAGTCAGATGCAACCGGGAGAGCCGAGTGCCACCATCAGAGAAAGGGTTATTAAGGCACGGAAGATTCAGGAAGAGCGCTTCAAAGAGCATCCCGGTATTCATTGTAACGCCCAAATGAGCGAGAAGATGCTCCACAAGTTCGCGGAGCCCGACAATGCCTCGCTCGACATGCTTCGAATGGCTATGGAACGTCTCAAACTTAGTGCACGAGCCTATAGCCGCATTCTTAAGGTTGCCCGCACCATTGCCGACCTTGAAGGCTGTGAGAAAGTCCAAAGTCAGCATATTGCCGAAGCCATCGGTTATCGCAGCCTTGACAGAGGCGACTGGGCAGAAAGAGGAGTATAGATACAGGAAGAATAGGACTCCTAGTCTACCAATCTGTCATAGCACGGAAACTTATGGAACGATTGCCTGCTTATGCCTACAGGATTTGGAGAGGAAGATGCCCCAAGTATCATCTATGTGTTAGACCTCAAGACAAAGAAACTCCGGAATATACTGGATTTGAGTAATACACTGAAGAACGAGAAGGAGGATATCGATTTCTATCAGGGCGACGCCTATATCCAGACGAATGGACGTGGTGTAGTGAAATTAAAGTATAAATAATTGAACTGTCATGAAAAAAATATTAAATATCCTTAGCTCTTATTTCCTCCCCCTTGGGGGAGGTCGGGTGGGGGCTGCTTTTACCGCATTCCTTTTCTGCGCTTTTTTTGCCGCAGCAGCAGAACCCGTTTTGGATTCCCTTAAGATTCAAGGCCAGATACGCCGCTTCTGGATGTACATGCCTGAAGGCATACAGAAGGATGCGCCGTTGGTGTTCGTGCTGCACGGATACAGCAATCCTGGTAAGAAAGAAACGTGGATGAACAAGGCTGCGGAGGAGCATAAGTTCGCCGTATGCGTGCCACACGGATGGAAAGACCCCAAGGGTAAGCCTTCTTGGAACGTCGGTTATCCCTTTCAAGAGGGATGGAAGGTGGATGAAGTCGCCGGAATGGAACAACTGGCCAAGTATGTCCAGAAGAAGTACCATCTCAGCCGCAAGAATACCTTCATGACAGGTATGTCGAACGGTGGCGAAATGTGCTACCTGACCGCCTACAGCAAGCAGAAGACCTTCAAGGCCGTGGCACCTGTCTCGGGTCTGACGATGGAATGGATCTACCGCACAATGGATGCTCCGAAACCCATGCCCCTCTTCGAGATTCACGGAACGGAAGACCATACATCGGAATGGGACGGCGACCTGGAAAACAAAGGTGGCTGGGGAGCCTATATGTCCGTCCCCATTGCCATCGGCTATTGGATTGCCAAGAACAAGTGCGAACGTGAGACCGTCGAACACGTCGATGGACTCAACAAGGAGAATGGTTGCTCCATCATCAAGCACAAGTACACCGGCGGTCCCACGGGCTGCGAGGTCTGGCTCTACGAAGTGATAAACGGCCCCCACAGCTGGTTCGACCACGACATCGACACCGGTGAAGAAATTTGGAGTTTCTTTAAAAAGTATGTAAAATGATAAAAAAGCATCTTACTCTATTACTTGCTCTACTGCTTTGGCAAACCCATGCATGGGGTGCAGACAGATTTATCAAGCGCGAGGTACGGGGCGTTTGGATAGCAACTGTCTATGGCATAGACTGGCCCAGTACTACAGGATACACTGCCAGCGTCCGCAATGCGCAGAAGGAAGAGATGACCCAGTACCTGGATGTCTTGCAGGAGAATAACTTCAACGCCGTCTATTTCCAAGTGCGTTCTATGTGTGATGCCATGTACAAGTCCAGCTACGAGCCTTGGTCCAGTTATCTGACTGGTCAGCGGGGACGGAACCCCGGCTGGGACCCCTTGACGTTCGTGGTCGAAGAGTGCCACAAGCGTGGACTGGAATGCCATGCTTGGGTCAACCCTTACAGATGGTCCAGCTCTGCCGAAGGATGGGAAACAGTTCCAGACCGCAGGCTCAAGAATGCCAAGATGCTGCTCAGCTACACGAATTCCAGCGGCACCACTACCATCATCCTCAATCCTGCACTCGAGGCTACCAATGAGCGTATCGTGAATGTTTGCCGTGAACTGATGGAGAACTACGACATAGATGGCATTATATTCGACGACTACTTCTATCCCAGTGGCATACCGACCACGAGTGATGCAGGCGACTACAGCGATTGGCAGGCTTCCGGAACTGACTTGAGCTTTGGAGACTGGCGCAGAGCCAATGTAAACAGGATGGTAGCTGAGGTATATAATATGATTCAGGAAGTGGATCCCTCGTGCAAATTCGGTATCTCACCCGCTGGTGCGGCCTGTACCGATGCCGCCGTGGCAGCCAGGCATGGAATAAGCAAAATGCCAGTAGCAAGCGATTGGCAATATAACGGCATCTTCTCCGACCCTGTCGCATGGCTCGAAGAGGGAACCATCGACTACATCTCACCGCAGATATACTGGAAAACGAATCACAGCACCAATCCTTTTGGTCCCATGACAGAATGGTGGTCCACCGTAGCCAGCCATTTCGGACGCCACCACTATGCCAGTCACTCTCTGACTTTCCTGCAGT
>JAGCNQ010000193.1 GCA_017645845.1 Bacteroidaceae bacterium | reverse complement strand
CATTTAAAGAATAGGAGACTAGATTATGAAGACAATGAATAAGGTGATCGCAGCCATGATGATGGCCATCACATTTGCAATGCCGGCAATGGCAGGTAATAAGAATCACAACGGCAAGAAGGACAAGGTCGTTGCAGTGAAGAATAAGAATGTGTCGCACTTCGATAAGAAGGTGGATAAAAAGACCGCACACTTCGATGCTCACAAGCATGCTTATCGTCCAGACGTGAAGGCTTGCACCTTCAAGGTAAGCCGTCATGACTCTCATAAGAAGGTTGTAGCAAAGGCAGAGCACATGAAGGGCGTAATGAACACAAAGTGGAACCCCCGTACACGTGAGCTGACTATCATCTACGATGCCAAGGTAACGTCAGCCCGTCATATCATGCACTTCGTGGCATAACCCTATGCCATTCCATATATCATCCAAAAGGCCCCGGCTTGCAAATGCAGGTCGGGGCTTTGATAATCTGATATAGACAATGTTTGCCGTTACGACAGTCGTTCCAGAGCCGCAGCATCCAGCCGATAAACCGTCCATTCCTTCATTGGCACAGCTCCGAGAGAGAGGTAGAAGTCAATGCTGGGCTGGTTCCAGTTCAGGCACGTCCATTCCATCCTTCCGCAATGGTGCTCCCGTGCTATCTTGACCAGATGCAGCAGCAAAGCCTTTCCATAGCCTTTGCCTCTATCATCTGGCCATACGAACAAATCTTCCAAGTACAGCCCAGAATGTCCGATGAACGTTGAGAAGTTGTAGAAGTAGAGCGCAAAACCTACCTCGCGACCGTCAACTACAGCGAAAACGGCTTCTGCCCTGTGTTCATCGAACATTTCCTGCTCCAGTACGTCAGCTGAAGCAATTACCTCGTTCTCCAGCTTCTCATACCGTGCAATGCCTTTGATAAACTCCAGCAGTAACGGCACATCCTGACGTTCAGCCTTGCGAATCACGACATTACTCATCGAACTTGTCATTCCTTATAAGTATGTTACGGTTTCCTCAATCGGCTTGCGGCTGTTGTGGTTGGCCAGCGGCCCTGCGCCTTCTGCTGGATAGCCGAGGGCGAGACAGGTCAGAATCTCTTCGTTCTCCGGCAACTGGAATGCTTCGGCCATCTTGTCTGGGTCGAAGAAGTTCACCCAGCAGCTGTCCACACCCACACTCTTGGCACAGAGCATCATGTGGGTAGTCACGATAGTGGCATCCTCAATGCCTGAATCGTACTTCTGGCCTGGATAAGTAAACACGTTGTTCTTGTCGAAGGCCACAATGAGCATGGTTGGAGCACCGTATCGGCACGGTGTGAGCGCATCAACCTTGACCAGCCCTTCTGCCGACTGCACCACATAGACATGCTGCTCCTGCAGGTTCTTTGCCGTCGGAGCCAAACGTCCTGCCTCCAGGATGCTGTCGAGTTGTTCCTTACTGATCTGACGCGAGTCAAAACTCTTGCAGGAATACCTGCTTCTTGCTAATTCAATGAAATCCATAATCGTGTTGGTTTTAAAAATATACTATTTTGCGCACAAATATACGATAAAAATCTCAAAGTAAGGTAATACAGACTTGGGATTTATGTTTTATTCGTAAATCTGCCCTTCGAATTTCTCGAACGGTGTTGCCTCGATTACATCGGTCAGCGACAGGAAGTATTCACGGAACTCTGCTACGTTCATTGTCTCAATCAATCTTGTTTTCGGATTCTGAGATATAGCCTTTGCTGGACATAGTCAATCACTGCTCCGTATTTGTCGAGGAAGTCGGTGCCAAGCACTCCGTCAACCTGTCTGGCATGGTTTTTCCTGAATTCGGAGTTGATGTACGATATATCCATCAAGTACAGGTCTTTCTCCTCGATATCATAACCGTTTATCTGTAACGTTGCAGCTGTCTTGACAAGTACAGAAACAGAGCCGATACCAGCCGCATAGTCACCTGTCTTGGATGCTTCAAGACTGAACTTTTGTTTCTTGGACTTGTCGATGAGTGTGGCACCGCCTCCAGTATCAATGAGGAAAACGCAAGGCTTGCCATTCACAGAAAAGGTAGCCGTAATATGTCCCGTCCTAGTCTTGAACAGCTCTACTTCATCATAACCTTTTGATACCATTACAGTGTCAGTACCATTGGCAAGAGGGCTTTCGTTCACCTTCTTGTTGCCGGTACATCCTAAAAGGACAGTCAACAGGAAAAGGAATATAAACTGTTTCATTTCTTCTGATTATGATAGTAAAATCGTTCATATGCAGACAGTACAAGCGATGCACAGGCAAAGAAACCTCCCACCAGACAAACACCCATCCATCCGGCCATGCTCCAGCCAAGGCCGGAGAAAAAGGTTCCGAGACTGCCACCGATGAAGAAGGTGGTCATGAAGATGGTGTTCACCCGGTTGGTGGCTTCAGGCAACTGTCGCAGGCTGCTGCTTTGGTTGGCCACCTGTAGGCACTGGGCACCGATGTCAGCAAGGATGATGGCAACGATAAGCCCTGCGTAGCTTTCGCCAAACAGCCAAGCAATGATCCATGCGACAAGCTGGGAACATCCGCCAATGACGGACATTCGGAGGACGCCCACTTGTGGCACAATTTTCCCGACACCACTGGCGGCAATGGCTCCTACGATGCCAAACAGACCAAGCATACCGACGACATCGCTACCCGCATGAAAT
>JAGCNQ010000192.1 GCA_017645845.1 Bacteroidaceae bacterium | reverse complement strand
TTTTTGCTTTGACGAAGGTGTTTTGCCCGAAAGTGTCAAAGAATTGGACACAAGTGTGTCTAATCTTTAGACATCCTGCAATTATGAACTATGGACTGTGAACTATGAACTATTTATTGCCGTACCTTTGCAGCAGAAAACCAACCATGAACTATAATTTATGAACTATGAACTGAAATTACACAACATCCGGATTGCATGGCGCAATCTCTTGAAGTACAAGGTGCAGAACACCATAGCGGTGCTCTGCCTGGCAGTGGGAATGGTGTTCTTTAGCCTGACCTTTATCCTAACGCAGCGGACTTGGCAGTACTTTAAGCGGGTAGGCAGTGATTCGCATCGCGCAAAGGTAGAACTCTTTACCAAGCAGGACAGCCTCGTATTCGTAGAACCTTCCGTTATTCAGCGCGTAGCCAACAGCCATCTGCCCAGTATTGAGTTCATAGACATCCATGACTGGGAAATGTCAACAAGGCAAAACATAATTGACCTTGACGGCAAGACACATCAGGTGAATATCTATTGGAAATGGATCAGTCCTGAACATCTCAACTACCTTGGACTGAGGTCTGCCATCACAGGTAAGCGCATACCTGTACTGAAACCTGGCGATGTGATTATGTCGAAATGGATGCTGAAAAGCACTTTTGGCCTGGACGTGAATCCTATAGGATATACATTGGAAATAGCCCCAGAATGTAATGGGCGCAAATACAACACCATCATCGATGTAGTGGATACTGGCGACTGGTTGCTTGCGGAGGAAAATCTCTACGTTGTTACCGATCAGCTGAAAGAATTCGCAGAGGGTGCAAGTACCTATATGAAACAGTTTGATATTATCCTTGCGAAGGGAAAGACCGACAAGGATCTGCAAAAGGATTTGCAGAAAGTGTTGCCCGAATACAAGGTGACAGCTAAATCAGGATATCTCCACATGGATATAAAGGATATCACTATCTTGACTTTCGTCGGTTGCAGTATATTGATTATAGGTTTGTTCGGTTTCCTGAAGACGCAGATTCAGCTATTCCGTCTGCGTCAGCGTGAGATGGGCTTGCGCCAGTGTATGGGAGCACAGCAGGAGCAACTCTTCAGCCTTATGATGTGGGAAGTGGCAATTGTATTCTTTTTTGTCACCCTGATAGTATTGGGGCTGACTAGCCTGTTAGCGGAATATGCTGTTCCTATTATAGAGAATGTTACTGACAGTATCCGTGTGGATATGTCTCATACGTATGCCACAGAGCTGTGGATATGTTTGATAACTTTCCTCGTAACGACAGGCATTGCCGCACTTTCTGTCCGCAGAGTCATCACTATGCCATTGAGCGATGTGGTGGGCAAGAGCCACCGTGTCTCCACCAAAGGCCGTAGCTTGCTCATCGTCTCGCAGATGGTAATATGTCAGCTACTTATCTTCATTTTAGTAAGCTTTTTCTATTTTGGCGACATTATGGGCGATGTGTATGATAGGAAGCCTGCCAATCAAGATGCGCTCCGACGTTGCATCGTTACGAATAACAGCATCTGGAAGCCCGAGTTCAAGGACAGCATACCGTACCTGAAGCATGTGTCCGGCTCTACCCATGTGGCTCAAGCACATTTCCGTCAAGACCTAAAGGAAGGCGATACTCCCTTTTTCCCTCGTGGAGTTCGTGAAGAAAATGATAGTACTCGCTACTGCGTTTATACAGTCGTTCTGACCGACGAGCATATCTTCAGCCTGTTGGACTTAGAACTCTTCCCCTCTGATACGGAAGAGAAGAATAGAAGCATACTTTCTCCCATCTATGCACCATTGGATTGTGCAGACGAACTGCGACAGAAACTTGGATTAAGGAAGGCTCCTACCGAATATCGCATCTTCGAGAAGGACAGGCAGGCAGAAAAGATAGGCTATGTAAGGAGTGAATCTGTTGCCCTTGGATGGAACGAACATATCGAGAACCCTCCTTTCTATCTCTGCGACCAGAAGTATTTCCTGAATAAGGATACAATAGACTTCCGTGTGTGGAAGGACTTCTTGAACGCTTATGAGGGATATAATGTCCAGCACGATATTCTCTTTATTGCTAAGCCTGGAGAGTATAAGAAAGCCGAGCAGGAACTGACAAATCTTTACCAAAAGTTGGGTAAGTACACCATGACAGAAGCGCCTATGGAGAATCTGTATGAGTCTGTCTTCAGCGACCTGCGTATGATTGAACTGATGATTCAAATCATGTTCATAATGGCTATCGTGTCCCTGCTGTGCATCGTGCTGACGCTCTACTCCTCTGTCTCTTTGGACACACGAGGACGGCAGAAGGAAGTCGCTGTCCGAAAAGCACACGGAGCTGGTATGGAACAGATTATGTGGCTCTTTGGTAAACAGTACGTCTGGCAGCTCATCATTAGCAGCATCATCAGCCTCATCTTCTGCTTAGCCTATGCGGTATTGTTCCACCAAGCGGATGCCGTTCCTAAGTTCACAGTGCCTTACCTGTTTGCCATCCTCTTTATAACCCTCGTCACACTCCTGACCGTAGGGTACAAGATATATAAGGTATCAAGGTTAGAACCAGCAAGTATAATAAAGAAAGAGTAAGGACCCCCTACCCCCCCTTTAGGGGGAATAAATAATGTCTAATGAATAAATAATTCTAATAATGATTAATAATATGAAGAAAGAAATCTTTACGCCCTCACAAGACATCCCCCTAAAGGGGGCTATGATTACATTATCCAACATCAAGAAAGTATTCCGTACGGAAGAGATTGATACCTGGGCTTTGCGCGAAGTAAGCCTGGAAGTTAAGGACGGCGAGTTTGTCAGCATCATGGGCCCATCGGGCTGCGGCAAGACTACCTTATTAAATATAATGGGTCTGCTGGACACACCTACAGAGGGTACCTATATGCTGGAAGGCAAGGATGTGAGCCAACTCAGCGAACGCGAGCGCACCAATATCCGCAAAGGCGTGATAGGCTTTGTGTTCCAGAGCTTCAACCTGATAGACGAACTGAACGTGTATGAGAATGTAGAACTACCCTTGCTCTATATGGGTGTTCCTGCCAAGGAGCGTAAGAAACGTGTAACGGAGATTCTGGACCGTATGGCTATGTCGCACCGCCGTAAGCATTTCCCCTGCCAGCTCTCAGGCGGTCAGCAGCAGCGTGTAGCCGTAGCTCGTGCCGTAGCTTCCAATCCCAAGATTATCCTTGCCGATGAGCCAACGGGTAACCTGGACTCTAAGAACAGCAAGGAGGTGATGGACCTTCTGCTTCAGCTCCACGAGAAGGGCACAACCATCGTCATGGTCACCCACTCGCAGCACAACGCGAGTTTTGCAGACCGTATCATCAATCTTTACGACGGTCAGGTCGTGGAACAGACGGAGCTATAGAAACCTGTCATACGCATCAGTGAGGCAAGTAATGCAAATGATTGAGACCAATGATATGCATTACCAACTCCTACCATCATAATGGTAACCTGTTTACCATTCTTATGGTAATATATTCACCATCTGCTTGGTAACGCTGTTACCATTAGCGTGGTAAAGGTCTTACCAAGCGTATGGTAATTTGAATTGATATGGAGAAAGAGCGAAAAGTATCACAAATGTGGTTTTTAAGTTAATAGATTAGATTTGGCGCCATTCTGCCCCTTCGTCGTGAGATGCGGGAGCAGTTTATGCAACAAAAATGAATATTCCTGCTTAATTTTCTTTAAATCCTTTTGAGCGATTCTCACACCTTCTTGCTAAAGCTTTCAGGCAAAGTTTAAGAGTTTAAGCGGTTTAAAGGGTTTAAGGGCTTTACGTCTCAACTTTCTTGCATTTTCTCTCTTCATTTTTTTGTTGTACCTTTGCAGCCGAAAATCGGAAAACCAAAACATACTGAAAAGATGAAAAGGATTTATTTCAAACCCCTGACAGCAGTCCTGCTTGCTCTTGTCTCTGTGGCAGGCTGGGCTAAAGAGAAAACCGTAGTGTGGAACCAACCCTCCACGGAAGTGAACACAGAGATTGAGGGATTCTTCCACACACTCCTCGAGATTACCCGTGTGGAACTTGCGAAGGATGAGACACGCGTCTTCATGCACGTTGCCTCGCGTCCCGAGAACTGGGTGAGATTCTCGTCCGGCTCGTACCTCCGTGCCGACGGTAAGCAGTATGCCCTCAGAAGCCTGGACGGCATGGAACTGGACACGGAGACGTACCTGACGGAACATGGTTACGCGGATGTGGTGCTTCACTTCGAGCCGCTGCCCATGACGACACAGCGCTTCGACTTCACGGAGGGCGACTTCAAAGGGGCATGGGAACTGCTGGGCGTGGAACAGGCAAGCACGAGAGCGGGACAGCTCTTCCCCTCGAACTGGCGCAACACTCAGACGGGCGACTGGGACATCAGCTTCTATGAGGAATGTGCCATCTACGACTGCCAGTTCTGGAACTACAAGCAACGCGAGCAGAAGGGTGACAAATATTCCCTGGTACTGGAGAACGGCGGCAAGGAGATTACTGTCAACGTGGACAAGAACAAGGGCGGCAAGCGCGTCATGACCATCGACGGCAAGAAAGGCGAGTACAACCTGATCAGCTCCATCACCCTGCCCGACTATCCGCAGAGGGACACACGGACGGCGCTGAAGGATACACACTACAAGACGGACACGGTGACCTTCGTCGGCTGGCTGAGGAACATGCCGCAGCGGATGAAGGAGAAGGGCGATGAGTACAACATATCGGTTTACGACAACATCTTCGCCGATGCCCTGAACTCGAACCAGTGCTACAGCAAGATGGACTCGCTGGGACGCTTCGTGATGAAGTTCCCGATGGTGAACAGCGCCGAGGTATATTTCGACTGGGACCGTACCTACGTCCGCACTCTGTTCGAGCCGGGCGAGACTTACCTGATGCTCTACGACTTCAAGGGCGGACACAAATTCTTCATGGGCAAGGACTCACGCCTGCAGAACGAGACGCTGGCCCACCCCATCTCCTGGGGGTTCTCTTATCCCCACGAAAGGGGTATGGACAAGGCCAAGGCGCTGGAGTTCCTGCAGGACCTGAAGAATGACAGGGCTGACGCTATGCAGGAACTGGAGAAAGTGACACGGGAGCATCCCAACGTGTCGGACCGCTACAGGAACTACCTGACGGGGTATTACTGCGTTGCGGCATGTCGTAACCTGATGCAGGGCCGCTACTACATGAAAGACGGGTATGTGCCAGCCGAAATCCTCGACTACGCAAGCCAGGAACTTTGGCAGCAGCCCACCCTTCCCTACACGCTCTACCGCGACTTCGGCACGTTCAAGAGAGACTATGTCGAACAGTTCGTTGCAGACCGCTATTATACCAGGGTGGGCGAAGGCTACACGATTGGTACCTCTCTGCTATATCCTATCGTCCTCCGGAAATACAGAGACGAAGGCAAGGTGAAGATTACGGACGAGGAACTGGAGATAGTTCAGCGCTATGCTGAAGGATTCACCAAGTTTTCCGGTTATATGACTGGCGACGAGGAGGCGAAAAAGGCGCACGACGCGTTCTTCGAATCGGACCTGGTCAAGCAGTTCAGCGCCATCTATGAGCGCGAGGATATCGAGAAGGCTATCGAGAACGAATACCCTCTGTATAAGGTCTATTTTGTCCTCAGCGTGCTGGACTCCATCGGTTGCGACCAGGACCTGCGCGACATCTTCATCGTGAACGAACTGTATAACAAACTGGACCACAGCCGCGAGCCATTGAACGACAATGCGGTGAAATTCCTTGAGGAGAACGTGAAGATGCCTGCCGCAAAGGACTTCCTGAGGGCGCAGCAGGAGAAGTACCTGGCCATCCAGCGCAGGGACATCTCGAAGTCGCCCAGCCTGAAGTCGGCCGAGGATGTGGCGAACATGAGCGACGGGGAGAAGATTCTGCGCAAACTCATCGAGCCATACAAGGGAAAGATTATCCTGATGGACATCTGGGGCACGTGGTGCGGTCCCTGCAAATCCGCACTCTCGCACAGCCAGGAGGAATACAAGCGGTTCAAGGACTTCGACTTGGTCTATCTCTACCTTGCCAACAACAGTCCTGACGACGCGTGGAAGAATGTCATCAAGGAATACGAGGTGACGGGCGACAATGTGGTTCACTACAACCTGCCCCAAGCCCAGCAACAAGCCATCGAGAACTTCTTGAGAATAACCGCTTTCCCCACCTACAAGCTCATCGACCGCGAGGGCAACATCCTCGATGTGAATGCCGACCCGCGCGACCTGGAAGGTTTGGCAAGGCTGCTGAGGAAAATCTGACCGACCCCCCTCCAACTCCCCCGGGGGGGGAGAGTTCCGAGAACAGCTTGGAAGTCTCCCCTCGGGGCAATTGCCCGTTGATAGCGGAGCAATTGGGGAGCGTAAGCGACGGAGGCCCGAAGGGTTTAGAGGGGGTCTTGGTTCTACTTTCGGAACAGATGTGGTACGAACTCTTTGAGGCCGCGGCGCCAGGTAAGGAACTCATGGCCGGTGCCCTGGGAGACTGAGGAATCGACCTTGATGCCCAGCTCGCGCAGGCTATCGACGATGGGCTGACTCTTGATGAAGTCCTCAGAACCCCAGTTCATATAGAAATAGTGAATCTTCTTGTTGAAGGTGTCGGCATCGGCAAAGACGCCGTTATAGGCGGTCTTTACGTCGAGTCCGAAAATGGCACCGCTGAAGGTACCCATCCAGGCGAATTTGTCGAGGTTCTGCAGAACGACATCGAAGGTCTGATGACCTCCCCATGAGAGGCCTGCCATAGCACGATGGTCGCGGTCGGCCTTGGTGCGGAAGTGGGTATCAATGTACGGAATCAAATCATTCAGCAGAACGGGATAGAACGATGCGCCGTACTCGCTGCGCCCTGCCTGGTTATTGCCGCCACGGAAGGGAGCCTTGATGTCGCCACTTTCCATAACCACAATCATCGGCACTGCCTCGCCACTGGCGATAAGATTGTCCATGATGTGCTGCATACGGCCCTGCAGGGTCCAACTGGTCTCGCCCTCGCCCATGCCGTGCTGCAGGTAGAGGACGGGGTAGCGCTTCTTGCCTTTTTCATACTCGGCAGGGGTATAGACCATGGCGTGACGCCAAGGACTCTGCCCAACCTCACCCAGGGAAGAGTTGGACGGGTAGTAGATGCTGCGGACACAGCCGTGAGGGATGCCCTGTTGGGGACGGTAGTAATCGCCCTCGGGACCTTCGGGAATCTCTATGCCGCCCGACTCGCGGTTGCAGCCGAAAAAGGTTTCGGTGGCAGGGTCTATGAAGTTCACGCCATCAATGTTCATGAAATAGTAGTGGAAGCCCACAGGCAACGGGTCGGTGACAGCCATGAAGCCGCCCTTGCCGTCGGGCTGCATCTCATACTTCTTGCTGCAGATATCGACAATGACCTTGCGGGCCTGAGGCGCATGGATGTAGAAGTAGGCGCGACCTGCCTTATCGACCTTGGGGAACTCGTTGCCCGGGATGGTCGTCTCGGCTGTGACAGCATCCTCAGGAACCTCTATCCTCTTCACAACCGGCAGTTGCGGACGCTTGGGCTCGTAGCCGAGGAAGCGCGCGACAGCCTCGCCGTAGCGGCAGCCCAGCTCGCGATAGCCAGCAGCATCGAAGTGCAGGCGGTCGGGGCCATTGGTGCAGCCATCGGACGAGATGACCTGACAGGTGTGGATGGTCTGGGGCAGTTCGTTGATCTGCTTGTTGCAACCGATGCAAACGCCCTTGCCATCGGCCTGAACAACACCGCCCACATAGAGGGGCACCTCCTCGGGCTTCAGTTGCAGGTCGCCCAACAGATGGTCATAGACATTCTGCACCTTCCCAGCCCATTCGGGGTCGCCAGTATTCGACTCGCCCTGATGCATCAGGATGCCCTTGATGACACCATCCTTTTGTGCTTTCTTGGCCAGTGTGACGAGCGTCTTGTATGGGTTGTTGTCGTAGTTGGCGAGTATGCCCGGCATCCAGGCCGGAACTTGCTTGAGGTAGCTCTCGATGCTGTCGGGCATGAAACCTTCTATCTTGATGCCACCAACGGCAACGTGGATAACACCGACTTTTATCTTCTCGGGCAACGAAGCCACGAGTGTACGACCAAACCAGTCGGCAGGCGTCAAACCGGTATTAGGACGGCACAAGGGAGCAGAAGCTTCGCACCACTCACCCTTCTTGCGACCACGATTAGCGTCATCGACAGCAGGCATCAGGAGGAACCGCGACCCTGGGCTGGCTATGTCCGCAGCCTCGGGTGTGGCAGCGCCCTCCATATTGGACTGACCAAAACATAGAAAGATGTAGAAGTTCTCATCGACGGCAGCCGACAAGCGGGTACTGGATAAGGCTATCAGGCCAAGAGCCAGAAGGCTCGTAAAGATATTGCGTTTCATATTCTGTTGTTTATTGTCTGTTTAATGGCTGCGGAAGTTCCATTTCGAGTTGTCGGAACTGAAGTCGTAAGGAGCCAAAGTGGGCGTGCTGTCGGCAATGGAGTACAGGACGTAGCGGGTATTCAGCCCATCGCGGCCCGGGATGGCTTTCGGCATGATACGGAAGGTGCCGTCGGTGAGCTGCTCGATACGCCAGAGCTGTTCAGGACTGCCCGTGAAGGTAGGCGATGTGGTCACCTCCAGATTGGCGGTGGCAGTCAAGGCACGCTCCGTGCCCGCGATAACGATACGATAGTAAGGTCCGCCCAAATAGCCTCCGGCCTCGGGGACAGGCGTGACGGTCCAGCGCTGCCAAGGACGGAACATATAGTCGCTCAGGCGCACAGGAATCTCACCCTCTGACCAACCCTTGATGACATCCTCAAGCTTCTGTTCTGGGATAGCTTTCACTGGTTCGTTCGGGTCTATCTGCCAGAAGCGCTGACGTTCCTGCTCCATGCGAACGAAATCGACAACCAGTTCCAACGAGTAGCCGCGACGCTCCGATTCTATCTCGAAAGTACCGCCCTTGAATTGTTCGCCAGCATAGGGCCAGCCGTTCCGCCAAAGCAGGGGACGGATGCCCAGCGTGGAACGTCCGCTCATGTCAAAGTCGGCCTCGAAGTGACACGACATCACCTCAACGCCTTCATCAATGATGGTACGTCCGAAGTGGCCGGGACCTGTCTTCCGGTCGCCAGCAGCAATGACCATGCGACCTCCACCGTGAAACATATCGCGCCCTACATTGTCGATATAAGGACCTTCAACGCTTTTAGAACGACCCACTACTATATTATAGGTGGAATTGACACCGTCGCAGCAAGTGCCGTGGGTGCCCAACAGGTAGTACCAACCGTTGCGGTAAAGAAGGTCGGTAGCCTCGCAGTCGATGGCTATGTCCTTTTCCACATTGCCCTTCACGCGTTCGCCGGTGGCCGGATCGAGTTCAATGAGGCGGATGGTACCGAAATAGGTTCCGTAGCTGACCCAAAGACGCCCTGTAGTGGGGTCGAGCAGCAACGATGGGTCGATAGCATCCTGATCCTCCATACCATCGGAAGAAGCCACTTCAATAGCTGCTGTCCACTTGAAATCGGATGACTTTGGGTCGAGGGTTTTGTTCCACATGGTAAGGATGCGACCGTTATGACCACCTCCCAGTCCGCCACCCGTAGCACCATAGATGCAGAGATAGCGGTCGCCTATCTTCAGCACATCAGGGGCTGCACCGCCACCAGGACGCTCGGCTCCACTGTGCCAAGACCAACCATCCTCACTAATGAGGCCTCCCCCACCCGTTCCGAAGGTGTAATACTTTCCCTCGCACTCAGCTATGGTGGAAGGGTCATGGATATAGGGAGCACCAACCTGCGCTTCGCAAATTGATAATTGAAAATTAATTATTGAAAATAAGATCAGTATGCGTTTCATGGCTTAATCGTTTACGATGGTGTAGTTGGTAATTGGTCGGCCTTTCTCATCGAGGAAGCGGGCACACATATCACTCAGGCCAGGACCATTGATAACAGCAGCACGAAGGATGTTGCGACCCTTCTTCAGCGTCAAGCGCTGGGACATGCCATCGTCCTCAACCATACGACGGTCACCTTCAAGCAGAAGCACTTCCTCGCCATTGAGCCACCACATAGAAGCACCGTTGGAACCACAAGCCAGACGCACGTTCTCGATGTCGGCGGGACAATCGATGACGGTCTCGCACCAGAAGAAGGAACCATAGGTCTGCTTGCCGTATTTCTCAGCGAAGCGGAACAGTTTCACGTTGTAGTTCTCGCTGTCGAGGAGGTACCACTTAACTTTGTGTTTTTGGCTTTTGCCATTTAGCTTGACCAACTCGTCAGAAAACCTGTCACGCAGCCACGAGTTGGTAAAGACAACATTGGAACGCACATCGATTGCAATGGGTTCCATCAGTCGCCAGCGGCGGATGAAGCCCTGATTATCAGGCTGGGCAGGGGCGGCATTTTTCCCGACTTCACTGAAATACTTGGGACGGTTCTTGAAACGGAGCCAATCTACGCTGATGGCATCGCCCTCACAAGTGATGACCAGGTCGGCAATGCCTTTCGGAGTATATTCCAATGGAGCAGTCAGCGTGAGCCACTGACCCGACATATCACGATGGAAAGGGCCATTTTCGCTTTTCACCGTTACAGGCGCCCTAGCAATGACCTTACCTTTGACACTCTTTTCCCGCACACAGAGTTGGGTATTGTCATGTGCCATAACATTGATGACGAGATAGCCATCGATGATGCTGCTGAAATCAACATCGTCGTACCTTACCCAGCTACCCTTCTTAAGAAGAGTGACACAAGCACCACGCAATGTGTTGGCGGTATCGACATAGGCGGTTTGAACATCGTCAGAAGAAGAGTAGCGGTCTATTTCTATGCGTTCGGTAGCCTGATTGATACCTACACCACGCATGGTAGGTTTCACTTCCTGGATGGTACCGTCAGCATTGAAAGCAAGCTTCTCTATACAGACCGAGCGGCGCTTGTCGTCCTTGGGCGAGAAGAAATTGGTGTGGTAGAACAGGTACCACTGACCCTCATACTCCACCAGGCTATGGTGATTGGTCCAGCATCTATTAGCGTGCTCGGCCATAATGATTCCCTTGAAATCCCAAGGTCCAAGGGGCGACTTCGACGTGGCATAGGCCAACGTTTCTGTTCCCTTCTCTTGCCGTACCCAGGGGAAAGTCAAATAGTATAGCCCGCCTCGCTTGAAGACAAAGGGACCTTCCTTGAATCCATCGGGCAATCCCTCCATCGTTGTGACAGGACCGGCCAACTCTTTCATGTTATCCCCCAGCTTGGCACCACGCATGGGACCTCCTGCCCAATAGATGTACTGCCCACCGTCATCATCGATAAGTACACAAGGGTCGATGCCCATGACATTTTTGATGGGTTCGGGCTCCAGCACAAATGGACCTTCGGGACTATCAGCAACAGCAACACCTATTGCAAAGCCTCGACCACTCTTGGGGCCGTTGGGAAAGTAGAAATAGTATTTACCATCCTTCTGCACACAGTCAGGAGCCCACATGGAATAGCCATCAACCTTTCCCCAGGACACTTTCTCCTGCGAGACAATGACACCATGGTCGATCCAGTCTGTCAAGTTCTCCGAAGAGAACACATGATAGTCGGCCATGCAAAACCAATCCTGACGCTGTCCGGCAGGAGGAATGATGTCATGCGACGGATAGAGATACACTTTACCGTTGAACACACGAGCCGTAGGGTCGGCAGTAAACTGATCGCGGATAACAGGGTTCTGTGCTTTCGCGGTCAGAAATGCAAGGACCATAAAAACGGCCAGTGCGCTTCTTGATTTTCTCTTCATCGGTTATTATGTAAACTTAACTAATATCCTGAAAACCTTGCCGGGCTCAGCTGCCCATTGCTGCATGGCGGCAGGAGCCTCATCGGGCTTCACAACCCTGCTGATGAGCGAATCCACAGGACAAGTGCCACGCTCCAGATAGCAGATTACAGCACGGAAGTCAGAAGGCAGCGCATTGCGGGAACCACGGATATCAAGCTCCTTTTGCACAAAAAGCTTTGTTTGGAACGACACTTCGGTCTTAGCATAACCGATGCAGATAACACGTCCGGTAAAAGCAACTTCATCGACAGCCATCTGATAAGTAGGACTGCTCCCTACAGCTTCAATGACCACATCGGGACCAAAGCCCGATGTTATCTCACGGAGCCGTGCATGTATGTCCTCGGTGCACGTATTGATAGTATAGCTAGCTCCCATTTCACGAGCCAGGGCCAGTTTGTCGTCGTCGATATCAGCAGCCACGACCGTAGCACCACGCTGTGCAGAGCGCACTATAGCACCCATGCCCACCATACCACAGCCAATGACTAGCACTGTGTCAATATCCGTTACCTGTGCACGACTGACAGCATGAAATCCCACGCTCATCGGCTCTATCAGAGCGCAAGTGCGGGATGTGAGCTGCCCGGCAGGAATGATTTTTTCCCATGGCAGGGCAATGCGTTCACGCATAGCTCCCCATCGTTGAACACCAAGTGTCTCGTTATGCTCACATGCATTCACCCGGCCATTACGGCAAGAGGCGCACTTGCCACAATTAGTATAGGGATTGACAGTAACCACCATGCCAGATTTCAGTTCCTCGGGTACATCAGCCCCCACCTTCTCGATGACAGCGCCTACTTCATGACCAGGAACCACAGGCATCTTAACCATTGGGTTCCTGCCAAGCCAAGTGCTGAGGTCGCTGCCACAGAAGCCCACATACTCCAGACGCAACAGAACCTCGTTGTTTTTCATCTCTATTTCGGGAATATCAACTACTCCCATCTGCCTTTCGGCACTGATTTGTATAGCTTTCATTCGGACATATTCTTTATATATGGTAGATTGGGTAATTCACCGAAACAATAGAAACGGTGGGCATTTTCTCCCAAGAAGAGCTGTTTCTCGTTATCGGAGAACTCAGGGCTTTTCACCACGAAATCATAACTCATACGATAGGTAATAGCGGTGATGGTGCGTGGATAGTCACTGCCCCACATCAATTTCTCCATACCCACTAGCTCTGTAGCCTCACGAATAGCACGCACTGCCGAAGGGAAGGGATAGAACTCCGAGTTGTAGAGCCAGGTAATACCACCTGACTCAATCATAACATTCGGATAGCGAGCCAGCTTGATTTGTTCTTGCCAACTGAGATTTTCCCAAGGCGGTGTAACAGGCGGATTGGCCATACCAAGGTGACCTATGGCAATCTTCAGATGTGGACATTCCTCGATCACCTCCCGCAACTCGCCCACTTGCTGATTGCCGTCTGCTAACGTAATGGACAGGATAACACCCTTCTCTTCCATCAATCGGAACATCAGCATAATCTCGCTATCGGTCAGCTTCCTACCCAATAACCGATGACCGGGGATGGCCATGCCGCGGAAGCCCTGCTCCATCAGTTGCCGTGCCTGGTCAAAGAAGCCATCGTGCAAGTAGTCCACCATACCGAAAACAAAGAAGCGCTGGGGGTATTTGCGACTTACTTCTGCCAGATAGTTGTTCTGCAAACCGTCGATAAACTCCTGCACCACCACAGCTGCTGCCACTTGGGCATAATCCATATTGGAAAGGAAGACCTCTGCCGTGTTCTGCCCATCAATTATAAAGGGCGGCAACATCTGCACCTCCTCACCAAGGAACATCGAGCGGCCGTTCTTCGTGGTGCGGATGACCTGGCCGTTCCATGTGGTATCCTGCCGCGACCACAAATGGCTATGAGAGTCAATTATAATCATTGTTTAAGAGGATTAGAGACTAGGGAATAGAGATTAGGGATTAAATAGTAAATATTTAAATGGGTAAATGTTCATTAGCTATTCTTCCACCGCACTCCCATCTGGTCGCCGATGATAGTCTGCACCTCAGCCACCAGTTCCTCATCCATAGGCTCGTTCACAAAGCCGATGTTCCTCAGCACATGATTGGGATTGGCACTACTGAAAAGCGTTGTAGCAATGCGCGGATTTAAGCTGGTAGAGAACTGAACAGCCAACTTCTCAATAGGATAACCTTGCTCCTTGCAATAAATGGCAGCACGAGAACAAGCTTCTTTGAGCGATGCAGGAGCTGGATGCCAGTCTGGTGTACCGCGTTCGGAAAGCAGTCCCATAGACAATGGAGAGGCGTTGATGACACCAACATCATGCTGTTTGAAGAAATCAAGGTAGTCAGTAAGCAAAGTGTCGTTAAGACAATAATGGCAAAAGTTAAGAATACTCTCCACCGTACCAGGCTCGGAATGCTCTACTACCCACTTCAGGTTCTCAGGTTGCAGGTCGGTAATGCCCACATGTCCTACCACACCTTTCTCACGCAGACGGACAAGTGCAGGTAGCGTCTCATCGACCACCTTCTGCAAACCGCCATCCATGTCGGCCTGAAACTCTATGTCGTGAACATTGATAAGGTCAATATAATCCACGTTCAGACGTTTCATGCTCTCATACACACTATCTGTGGCACGTTTACCGGAATAGTCCCAAGTGTTTATGCCATCTTTGCCGTAACGTCCTACCTTCGTTGACAGATAGTACTTGTCGCGGGGAATCTCCTTGAGCGCTTTGCCCAACACTATCTCTGCCTTCAGATGACCGTAATAGGGCGACACGTCGATGAAGTTGATACCGCTGTCGATGGCTGCATGCACAGCACGGATGCCCTCATCCTCACGCACACTATGAAACACTCCGCCCAATGATGATGCCCCGAACCCCAAGTTCGACACACGCAAACCAGTCTTTCCTATTTCGTTGTAAACCATCTTACCATTTACCATTTAAAGAGTTTAAGGGGTTTAAGAGGTTTAAGGAGTTTAAGATAGTCCATAAGGACTCTGCACTATGGACTATGGACTATGCACTATTCCCTTTACCTCATTCTTTCATTTTTCTCAATCGTCCAACCTTCGCGCTTGGAGAGCAGACAGTCTTTACCTTGAAACATCTTAGCCGACTGCTTGTCGCCCTTCAGTTGCCAGTTCAGCCACCCCAGGGCCACCACCGTGAACTCACCGCCGTGAGGTTGGCGGTAGGTACCACCATGACCCACTGGATAGTTGGCAGCGCAGGCTGGCACATGATGAATCTGGTGGAAATCGTCCATACCATTCTCGTAGGCGATATCCTCCTTGCCACCCAGAATATAGATGATAGGTGTGTGTATCTCCTTCAGTTTTGACTTCTCGGGCATAGGCATTCCACCTTTGGCCTGAGCGCGGTTGCTGGTCTTGAAGAGTCCACTGTTGCATATCATGAGTGTCTTGATGCGCGGGTCTGCACAGTTATAGAGCGACTGCAAACCTCCGCATGACATACCTGCTACGCAGATGTTCTTCACGTCTATCTTATTATAATAAGGAGAGGCGGGGTCTGCATTCTGAGCAATAATCCAGTCGATGGATTCAATCTGCTGCTCTGTAGTGGACATCGGACCCTGATAAGGTTTCTCTTCCATGGGGATATAGCCTGTGGCCAACACGATGTATCCATTCGAAGCTATTTCATTGAGGAACTTAAAGTGCTCCCAAGGCGAGTTAGTGCAGGCACCATTACCCCAGACAAGCACGGGCAAAGGGTTCTTCTTGTTGAAGACCGAAAGGTCTTGGGGCACAAAGACGGTGTGCGCATCAAGGGTTGCCTCTTCCTTCATGATAGCTTTGTAGGAGCCAGTGCCGCCCTCCTCGACCACAAGCGACTTCAAACCGCCAATCTCCCACCAGTCAAAGTTGAAAAGTTTTGGACCTTTGCGACCCGTGAAGGCAAAGTAGAGGTCATGGATGCCGGAAACGGACTGCACGAAATCGGTGGTCAGCGTTTGCCATTTCTCCCAACCGCCAGTACCGGGAACTTCTAAACGGGCGACCAACTGTCCTCCCAAACTGTCTAGGTGCAACTCAATCTGACCGCCTCGCAAACCACTAGCTACACAGGCTGTGAACTGTTTGGGGAGGTTGCCCTCAAACTTCACTTTCTGCAACTTGATGTAATCGCCGTTATGGATATCGCTCACATAAACGCCAACCTCATCGTTTTGCTCGGTCTTCACACCCTTGGAGAAAGCTATCGTCTCGGCTTCAACCTTCCGATAGGGGTCAAAGGTGGCGACAGGCTTCACACCTTCGTCAGTAGGCATGATAGTGGGGAAGGAACCGTCATCATTGTACTTGAACTCCTCTACGGCTACACTACGACCAAAGCCACCGCCACC
>JAGCNQ010000191.1 GCA_017645845.1 Bacteroidaceae bacterium | reverse complement strand
CTGGAGGGAAGACACGGGCATCAACGACCTGACGAGGCAGATTGTCGGCAAGGACCACTACTTCGACAGTCGTGGTCTCACGCTGCAACGTGGAAGTGATCACATGCATCCTACCTTCCATGCATCAGCCCTTTGGATGGACACTATTGCAGTGTGGATGTCAAGTTCCAAGGCGGCACATCCCATCCGCATGAATAAGCCGACAGATGACACGAAGCATACTTACAGAACGTACGCGTTGCAACCCCTGAATTGAGTATGGTTTTCACGACAATACAATTTTGGGCAGCCTTCATCGTATTCCTCTTTCTCTTTGCATTGATACGGAGAACGAAGCATGAACTGCTCGTACTTTATGTCATACTTGCCAGCCTCGGCTTCTTCTACCTGTGCAACCAATGGCTGATGCTGTTGCTGCCTACCACAGCCCTTGTTTCGTGGATACTGACAGAATGGATGTCTGAGATGAACGCAGGTCGGCGAAAATTCATGCTCTTCCTCATTGTTACGTTTGACCTTCTGCCGCTTCTCTTCTTCAAGTACGGCCATCCGTTCTCGGAAATAATGAATCATATGCTCGCGACAAATTTCTCTCTACCGAGCATTGCGCTGCCCATCGGCATTTCCTTCTATACCTTCCAAGCCATCAGCTACTCAGTGGATATCTATCGGCGCGACTTCTGCCTTAAGGTACCTTTTTTAGATTATCTTTTCTATCTTTCCTTCTTTCCTCTCCTTTTGGCTGGCCCTATCACCAGGGCCAAGACCTTCTTCCCACAAATCAGGCGAGAGAACATCGTCAGTGAACGCCTGCTTTATATGGGACTTTGGCTCATTATCTTAGGCATTATTAAGAAAGCCATTATCGCCGATTATATTGCCCAATACAACGATTGGATTTTTTCTATGCCAGAGGCATATTCGGGCTTCGAGTGCCTGATAGGACTTCTAGGCTTTACCATGCAGATTTATCTGGACTTCAGTGGTTACAGCGACATCAGCATAGGCATCGCAGCCTTACTTGGCATACGTTTGTGCGAGAATTTTGCCTTTCCATACAGGAGCCGAAACCTCACAGAGTTCTGGCACCGTTGGCACATCTCGCTTTCTACATGGTTCCGAGATTACCTCTACATCCCACTCGGGGGCAATCGGCATGGGATTCTACGCACCTGTATCAGTTTGTTTATCACAATGCTTGCTGCAGGCATTTGGCACGGCAGCACAATGATGTTTCTTATATGGGGAGCTATGCATGGCATCGGACTTGCTATTCATAAAATCTGTCAACCCATCCTTCGTCACATACCTGATAACTTTCTGACCATCTTTGTCTTCAGGCTGATTACATTTTGTTTCGTTGCACTCTGTTGGGCTATCTTCCGTTCTCCCGACCTCAACACGGCACAACAATTGTTTTTAGCCATCTTTACCCATATGGATATAAGCTATGCAGAACCATTCTTCTTGGCAAGGACAACATGGTGTATTCTTCTTTTAACCAGTATATTGTCACTATTTGTTGGAGAAAAACTTTATAAGCATGCGGAAGCTAAATTCATTTATTGGCCTTGGATCATGAAGCTGCTCATCTTTCTGTTTGTTGTGCAGATGGTTATTGAACTACACTCCAGCGACATCCAGCCATTTCTCTATTTCCGCTTCTGAATATTCCGCTTTTGAAAGGAAAGTAAAAAATATGAATTATGAGTTGTGAATTGTGAATTTAAATTCGTACCTTTGTACTCAAATTCTTAATTCTTCTTTCTTAATTCTTATTTGCTTTCGATGACACTGAAAGATACTTCCTTCGTTGACCTAATGCTCAACCGCGTGTGCAATGTACTGCTCATTGCCAATCCGTACGATGCTTTCATGCTAGAGGATGATGGGCGCGTGGATGAGAAAATCTTCTCCGAATATGCCAAACTCGGTCTGCGTTTCCCACCACGATTCATACAGGTTCACAGTCGTGAGGAAGCAGAAGAGAAGATGGCAGGTGGCTCAATAGACCTGGTCATCTGTATGCCTGCTGCCGAAGACAACAGCGTGTTCGATATTGCACGCGATATCAAACATCACTACCCTACCATCCCTATCGTGGTGCTGACACCCTTTAGCCATGGTATTACCCGCCGTATGCAGAACGAGGATCTGAGTGCCTTCGAGTATGTCTTCTGCTGGCTGGGCAACACAGAATTATTGCTTTCCATCATCAAGTTGATGGAGGACCGCATGAACCTGGAGCACGACATACGTTCGGCCGGCGTTCAGATGCTTCTGGTTGTGGAGGACAGCATCCGCTTCTACAGCAGCATCCTGCCTACACTCTATAAGTTCGTCCTGCAACAGAGTCTAGAGTTTGCCACCGAAGCCCTGAACACGAGCCTTGAGATGCTGCGAATGCGTGGTCGCCCGAAGATAGTGCTGGCCCGTAACTACGAGGAGGCCTGGCTGCTCTACAACCGCTTCGCAGACAACACACTGGGCGTCATTAGCGATTGCCGTTTCCCCATCTCAGCTGGAGGCGAGAAGGAAGAAGACGCAGGCTTCAGGCTGCTCAGCGCCATCCGCGCCCGAGACCCCTATATCCCTCTCATCCTCGACTCCAACGAGTCGGACAAGGCAAGTCTGGCACGAAAGTGTCACGCCAGCTTCATCGACAAGAACTCGAAGAAGATGGACGTGGATTTGCGCGACCATTTGCGTAACTACTTCGGCTTTGGCGACTTCATCTTCCGCGACCCCGACACAAGGGAGGAGGTGGCGCGATTGCACAACCTGAAGGACCTACAGAACAACATCATGACGCTGCCCACGCGCAGCCTGCTCTACCATATCTCCCACAACAATGTGAGCCGTTGGCTTGCCAGTCGTGCCCTCTTCCCCATCTCGGAGTTCCTGAAGGGCATCACCTGGGAGAGCCTGCAGGATGTAGATGCTCACAGAGCCATCATCCTGGATGCTATCGTGGCCTATCGCCGCATGAAGAACCAAGGCGTTGTGGCAGTCTTCCAAAGAGAACGCTTCGACCAGTACAGCAACTTCGCCCGTATAGGTGATGGCAGCCTGGGCGGTAAGGGACGCGGTCTGGCCTTCATCGACCACATCCTGGGACGCCACACCGACCTGAATGAGAAGGAGGGCGTTACCGTCTGTATCCCCAAGACCGTCGTACTCTGTACGGATATCTTCGACGAGTTCATGGACACGAACGACCTCTACCAAATGGCACTGAGCGATACACCCGACGAAGAGATTCTGCAACTCTTCCTCCGTGCCCGCTTGCCCATGCGACTGGTTGGTGATATGGAAGCCTTCCTCGATGTGGTAGATGGCCCTATCGCCATCCGTTCCAGCAGCCTGCTCGAGGACTCGCACTACCAGCCCTTCGCGGGTGTCTATAGTACCTATATGATACCTGCAGCACACGACCGCTACGAGCGTCTCTCTATGCTCTCCGAAGCCATCAAGGCCGTCTATGCCAGT
>JAGCNQ010000190.1 GCA_017645845.1 Bacteroidaceae bacterium | reverse complement strand
CTGACCGCATTTTGAACTGTCACAACTGTCACAAACCGCCATCACCAGCCCCTGCTTTTGCTACCATTAATGCTCACAATTGCTACCATTAATGCTTGCAATTGCTACCATTAATGCTTGCCCTTTTTCTATTAATTGCTCCCTGCCTAGGAAAAATTTGTTGCCTGCCTAGCTCGCAAAATTCCCTGCCTAGGCGACAAAAACGCCACTTATTTCCCAATAAGCGCCTCTTAATTCTGAACACTCGCCCGTAGCTGATCACCCGTTTACCCGTAGTAGATTGCCAACCCTTCTAGCGTTCTTTCTACTAAAATAATCGCTTCAAAATTTGGTCATTTACTCGTTTCTTTGTATCTTTGCAGCGGAACAAATAAATAATTAGCTTATGACAACATTTGCTTTAAACAATTTGTGGGCATATCTGCAGGGTCTTTCGCTCTCGCAGAGTGATCGTGAATGGCTTGCCAGAAAATTGATTATGCCCAAAGAAGAAAAGGACGAACTTTCGGCAGAAGAACGTAAGGCCCGTTTCCTCCGTTTGGCAGGAATCTGGTCTGAGTCTGAAGAGGGTGAAGAGTATTATCAGATGATGAAGCATCGCAACGATGACCGTCCTTCCAACCGCGTTATAAACTTTGACGATTAGCCGTTTATGACTGGGTATATTCTTGACACAGACACTTGGATAGAGTACTTTCATCATCGTAGTGGTGTGGAAAAACATATCGCCGATACGCCTGCAGAACAAATCTATGCTTCTGAGGTGACTATCGCAGAACTAACTTATGGCGCCCTTCATAGCAAAGCCGTTGAAAAACACCTACAAGAACCAAAGGAAATTGAAGAGACCTTCACCGTATTGTCTCTTGGTGATTGGATTCATGATTATGCCGAAATCCGCCATGCCCTCACCAGTAAAGGACTGATTGTTGGAGATTTCGATATTCTCATTGCAGTAACAGCTCGCCAACATGGGCTGACTGTGGTTACACACAACACCAAGCACTTCAGCCAGATGCCTGGAATACAATGTGTTGACTGGGTAGGAATCTCCCTTTTGTGACAGTTGTGACAGTTCAAAATCCGCCCCCTATATCGAGAACTATCCAATCTATGGGATTGAACTATCCAATCTCCCAGATTGAACTATCCCCGCTTATCCGCAGCTGATTGCCTACTTACCCGTATAACAGAGGGACGGTTCTTTTGTTATATCGCCAGAACCTCCAGCCTCCGTAATGCAATGTAATTCGAACTTCAGAAGAAACGCCAAAAGAAATAGATGAACCTGTTTGTTCATCCATTCCTATTGTTCAATTCAAAGCCGGTATAACAAAAGAACCGTCCCTCCGTTACACGGATGTAACAAAAGTCCCTATATTACAAATTCATCGAATACATATCCGAACCCTGTACGACTGACGATGTTCTGAGCGTAGGGACCCAATTTCTTGCGCAGGCGGGTGATGTTGACATTGATGGTACGGTCTGTGACAATGACGCCTGCCCAAATGGTTTCCATCAGTTGTTGGCGCGAGAGCACTTTCCCACGATTAGCCATAAGCAGATGGAGCAGCGAAAACTCTGTTGGCGTAAGATTCACAGAATTGCCATCAACGGTTGTCGTTTTCTTGTCGAGGTTCAACTGCAATCCGCCATAGATGAGCAGATGCTTGCCCAAGCGGGCTTCGACAATATTCATGACATAGTCGCCGATTTTCTCGCAGTCGGCTACGATGTCGTTGTAGAGCGTGCCCAGCGCATAGGAGTACTGATGCGAGTTGACGCCCACTACAGTCTCTCCTCTGAGTTGGTCGCGAAGCTGATTGATGTCGCTTTCGATGGAGAGCGAGTCGGTCAGCGAGAGGTCTTTGCGACGCCCGCTCACCACGACTATCATCTGCACCACCGCCTCATTCACCAGTCGGAGCATGTCATGCAGCCTGACGTATTGCTCGGCTGTAAAGTCCTCCTTGTTCCCACGCAGATGGATTACCGTTCGTGCCATCTTGTAACAGGCATCGCCTATGGATTCCAACTCGCCAATCTGACGGAGCATCACGCGCGTCTTGTCCTTCGTGTCGTCAGAGAGGTGTTCATTGCCCACCTGCTCCAGATAATTCGCAATCTCTATTTCCATATTGTCGGCAATGGTCTCATAGCGTTCGATGCGTGCATACTGACTCTCCAATTCTTTCTTGTCCTTTTCGTCGATGAGCACGCAGGCAATCCCCAACATGCGATGCATGCGCTCAGCAAAATGCACAATCTCCTTCTGAGCCTGAAGCACGGCAATCTCAGGCGTCTGGATCACTCCGTTGTTGATGAAATGCAACGTGGTAGGCTGTTTGGCCTCAGCTTTGCCATCGGGCAGAAGTCTGCAGACAATCTGCTCCATCTGGGGAATCAACCCAATGAGCAAGGCTGTGTTGAGGACGTTGAAGCACGTGTGGAACATGGCCAGCACTATAGGTATCCGCTCTGCCTGTCCTGCCATTGAAGGATTGTAGCCAACGAGACTGCACACCATATCGACAAAAGGATAGAACACCACGAGCACCCAGATAACGCCAAACACATTGAACATCAAGTGCGCTAATGCTGCACGACGGGCCTCAATTCCAGCACCCAAAGCTGCAAGGTTGGCAGTTGCTGTGGTACCGATATTCTCGCCCATCACTAAGGCAACACCCATATAGATGGGCAACACGCCTGTAGAGCAGAGCAAGATGGTGATAGCCATTACCGCTGCCGACGACTGCACCACACAAGTTATAACGGTGCCTGCGGCTAAGAAGGCAAGGATGGTGAGATAGCTGCCAGTATCAAACGAGGCAAAAAACCTGACCACATCTGCATTGTGGGCCAGGTCCATATCGCGCCCCACGCTGCTCAGCATGACCAGCGACCAGAATAGAAACGCTAGTCCGAAGAGGAAATCGCCAGCCACACGATGGCGTTTCTTGTAGATGAGCACCATACCGAAGAGGAAGGCGGGAAACACAACGATGGTCAGATCGAGATTGTAGCCTAACGACATAATCCAGGCTGTGAGTGTGGTACCGATGTTGGCACCCATGATGACTGATATGGCTTGTGCCAGCGTGAGCAGTCCTGCGGATACAAACGAAACCGTCATGACCGTCGTGGCTGATGATGACTGTACGGCACAGGTCACCATCGTGCCTGTCAGCATGCCGCTCAATCGGTTGCCAGTCATACGGGCTAATACGTGTCTTAAACTTGGTCCTGTCATCTTCTGCAAGGCATCGCTCATCGTCTTCATGCCGTAAATGAGCAATGCAAGCGAGCCTAGCAGTCTGAAGAATAATTCAATCGTCATATACTAGAGTTTTACATTTTCGCTGCAAAGATACGAAAACGGCATCAAAAAAACAAAAAAGGGTGATTACAATTCGGTTACGAATGTAACAACGGGACGGTTCTTTTGTTACATCCAAAGTTTTCGCCCTAAAAATTTGGCGGGTTCGATTTTTCTTTGTACTTTTGCAGCAGTTAATTCATAAATTTAATACATATGTCAAGAAAAT
>JAGCNQ010000025.1 GCA_017645845.1 Bacteroidaceae bacterium | reverse complement strand
TAGTAGAAGCCATTCTCGATGGCAGGACCGATACCGAACTGGATGCCGGGATAGAGTTCCTGTAAAGCCTCGGCGAGCAGGTGGGCCGATGAATGCCAGAAGGCATGCTTGCCTTCGTCGGAATCCCATTTATAGAAATTGATGGTTGCATCGCCAGTAATGGGGCGTGTGAGGTCCCACATCTCGTCGCCCACCTTGGCAACGAGTACATCCTGTGCGAAACGTGGGCTGATTGACTCAGCCACCTGGAGAGGCGTAACGCCATCCTCGAACTCCCGTACCGACTGGTCGGGAAAAGTGATTTTGATCATAGAATTACAAATTTCTATATAGTTTTTGAATTAGGTTGTGCTCCTTGTGCAGGTCAGCTTACAACGGCGAACCCTACTTGACACAAAAAGCGCGGCAAAGATACGAATTATTTCGATATCTTCGCCGCGATAGGTGAAAAAAAGTTAGAATTATACCTTTTTTCTTAGGTTTTGAAGTTTTTCGTTATTCCGATATAACGGTATTCTTTACTTCTTGTACATCTTGATGGTCTTCACGCTACCATCGGCAGCAACCATCTTAACAACGTTCATGCCCTGCTGAGCAGCCTCGAGCTTGCGACCCTGTGCGTCGTAGATCTCTACGCTGGTCACCTTCTTCACGTTCACATTGTTGAGGCCATCAGGATTGAGCTGTGGAGCTGGAAGAGTATATTCGTTGCCCTCGAGATCAATGCAAGCTACGTTAGAGTAGTTGGTCTCGCCACCAGCAGTGTAAACAGCCTGAACACCAACAGAGGTGAGAAGATCCTCGCCGATGTAGATAATGCCATCGTAAACATCCCAACCCTCGGTGAAGCCGTAAGGAATGAGAGTCATCTCTTCGGTCAGCTCAACAAAGACATCAGGAGTAAGGGTATAGATCTCATCATCTACATAAATGTAGTAAGCGAGGTTGTCAAGATTGAGGAAATTGCCATCTACGTCAACTGGATCGAGATAGTATTCAAATGCATACTGTCCGTAGTAGTCATAATACTCTACATAAAGATCGTGAGGATCGGAAGGAACAGCAGGACCCTCAACTGGCTTGCCGACGATATAATCGAATGCATAAGTGTAGAGACCACCATCAGCGGTCACAAGACCGGAATAGAGATCCTTGCCCTCTAACGTGGCGGCAACGAAAGTGTTTGTCTCAGGATTGAGTGTGAAGACATAATCGCAAGGATAGGTAAAGAGATAACCTTCCTCATCAGTTGTACCATCGGTATAGAAGGGCTGGAAGGTGAGGAATGAACCACAGTCAACATACTGGCCACCGGGGAATGTAACAGTATTGCCGTCCTTGGTACCCTTTACCCATGCCTCATAGCCACAAGTAAGAAGGTTCATATAGACATCGTTGCCATCAATATAAACCTGTCCGTTTACAATTGTCTGAGTTGCGCCAAAGAGTCCAGCAGCATAAAACATATAGGTGTAGTCCTCGGGCACTGCTCCCTCGGGAAGCTCAACAACCTCTGTTGGACCTGTATATGGCTCATAAGCGATAAGATAGGTGTAGTCGAAATAGCCAATGAAAGTGCCATCATCCTCGAGTGCGCAAAGGCCGATGAAACGAGCAGGATTGGTGGCATCATCATCGATATAGTACTTATCTTCATCCTTTACGAATACGAGAGGTTCAACACCTGTGATACTACCTTCTTCAGAGACAATCATCTCAACAGGATAAACCTTGTAGAAAGCGTCAGCTGCTTCCAATTCAGCAATTGGCTCAAGAGGAATAGTAACACTGGTGCCATCGGTAGAAACATTGCCTTGTACCCATGCTTCTTCGTCAGCGAATACATAAGGGAACATGTTGCTGAAGAAGACCTTCGAGCCATCTTCACTCTTGCTGACTTTTACAGACACGCTGCTGTAATAATAGTCAGAGAAAACGTAAGGAGCAGGTGTGCCCTCTGGGGTCACAGCAGCCTTGGCACGAAGAGCGCCAGAAGCAATAGCCTCACCCTTAGCGGTCTTAAGAGTAGTTGTCAATTTGCCATCAAGGGCTTTTTCAGCCTTGAGCTGCTGAACAGACTCTTGGATTGTCTTTGGCTGCATACTAGTCTTTGGACCTGCAGCAGTAGCGCTCAACGTCAATGTTGCAGCAGCTACGAGAAGTAAAAGTTTCTTCATAGTTGTTTGATAATTGAGGTAAATAAAAAAAGTATAAAATTTGCAAAAGCAAAAAATCAAAAGGAATACGCTCAGCGCTGGAAGCTGATGCGGCCGTTGCGAATGACAATACCTGTTGCGTTGCTGTCGATGCGACGACCCTGGAGGTCAAAGATGGTCTCGATGCCAGTCTCGGCATCACGGCTCACCTGCTGGATACCAGTGGCAAGACCTTCGATGCTGGACACCTTGGCAGCCTGCACGATTTCACCCGTAGCACGGTCGGTCAGAAGCACAGCTGCCCAGACGTTGTTGCCATCGGCGATGGTGGGAAGTACTGCTTCATGTTCGATGTTATAAACTTCGCCACGGTTAACCTGGGCAGGAACGAGTTCGCTGGAACCTGTTACTGAAGGATAGATAGCACGTGCCACATCGTCAATCTCGATATCGACGGATCTTGGCATATCCTCAAAACCACCCATTGGGCCATTACCGCCACCAGCATAAGCGTTGGATTGTGTAATTGGGAGCTGATCCTCCAACAAGACAAATGCCATGTTGTACTGTGCATCAGTCATAGAAGTCAGGAAAGAAAGCTCAACGTTGAACTTCACCATACCATTCTCGTCAGCCTTTGCTGAGAGTTTCATACCAGCCTCGCTGAAGGGATACATGTTCTTCAAATTCTGCTCCAGTTCAGCGCTATTGGGATCAATTAACTTAACACGATTAACTATAGCACTCGGATAACCGCTGATCTTTTTGCCCATCCAGCTGTCATATTCACTTACTACGTAAGGATCGCCATTGTGAACACCGATGCCGATGAATGTCTCGGGATAGTTTTCACGCATATAAGCCATGCCGACAAGACCACGAACACACCACTGGCACCATCCACCGGTAGCCTCTTCGGCCACCATGACACGAATATTAACTTCCTTGCTAAGTGTCGTTGTGAGGCTATACACATTGTCGGCCTCGTATTCATCTGCAGAGCCATCAGCCCACTTGAGGTTCAAATCAATCTGGACTTCTCCCTCCTCGGCAATGCTCTCCGAAGGAATTTCAAGATTCAGATCAGCCTTGTCGCGATAGTTGAGCGTACGAGGATAAACATAGGTATATACCACATTGCCATTAAGACTGCACTCAATGACTGGCTTCTCGGCAGCGACGCTCGCACTATTGGTAATGCGCACATTCGTCTTGATTGGCTGGCCAAGTTGAGTCATGGTATAGGTTGTAGAAGCGGAAAGAATGGTCAAATTGTGCTGGGGGATGTTGTCTCCTTCCACAGTACCCTCTACAGAGAGCGATCCGAAGTCACGGCTCGAGAAGTCGGTGTACTTGCCATTTTTCACAATCCAGCAACCATCAACACTGGTATCGCCAGCAAAAGAAATGACGTTGAGTTTCTTCGACTGCACGAACTCGAAGCCAATCCACAATTCGGCCTCATTACCGGTGATGGTGTAGGCCTTATCCAACTTGATTTCGTTCCAACCTGCTACTGGAGCAGAAAGGGTTCCCGTAGCAATACGCTCGCCATCTTGGCTGGCAGCAATCCAACCAGTGAGTTCATCTGGATAAGCAGAAGCATCGGGCAGACCTGCACGAACAGCCGTGATCTGAAGTCCCTGATATGCACCAAGCATAGAAGCTGGGATGCGGATGACCTCTCCTATCGTGGCATTTGTTCCACTCTGACCAGTAATGGTGCCAGATGTTTTAGTAGCAATCTGTCCGTCGCAATAGCTCAAGAACAACTGTCCTTCAGCCTTGGAGGTATTAAAAGAAAAAAGGGTGACGGCACAAGCCATCAAAGAGAGTAAAAGATTTCGCATAAGCAGATAGTTTTTATAAATATACTTCCAATTATCGAATGATCAAAACTTAGCACAAAGACGAGTGCAAAGATAAAGCATAAATTAATCCATTCCAAATAATTTTAAGACTTTTTTAAGAAAAAAGGAATAAAACCTTACTTTTGGAACAAAAAAACGGGGAAAATGGAATATTTTTCTATGCTGGGAAAGGGGAAAAGGTCGCAAAATGTTCTAAGCCCCCTCATCAACGACGACACAATGCTGCATATAATCGCGCACGACCATGTGATGTGTTACCCAGATCAGCGTCTTATGGAGTTCCTGCTGCTGCAGTTCCTCGAGAATCTGTCGCTCGGTGTTCGGATCGAGGGCAGAAGAAGCCTCATCCATGATGAGTATAGAGCCCGGCTGAAGCAATGCTCGGGCAATAGCTATGCGCTGAGCCTGTCCCTCGGAAAGGCCGCTGCCCTTCTCGCCGCAAAGCGTGTCGAGTCCATTGGGCAAGTCATAAACAAAGAGGGCGCTTGCTCGTGACAAGGCATCGCGCATCTCGTCGTCGGAGGCATCGAGTTTACCGAGCTGGAGATTGTCACGAATGGTTCCGCTCAGGAGGCTGTTGCCCTGCGGTACGTAGGAGATGGCATAAGCATCGGCCTCCAAAGGCAGTGTATTGCCGGACTTATCGACTAGGCACACCGCGCCCTGAGTAGGACGCAACAAGCCGAGAAGGATGCGCACTAGGGTACTCTTGCCGCTGCCGGTCGGGCCGATGATGGCAGTGCTTGTGCCGGGAGCAAAGGCGCAGGTGAAATCATGGAGAACGTCATGCTCGCCATCGGGATAACGATAAGTGACGTTTTGGAGTTGCAGCCCCACAATAGTCCCCTTCGTCGGATGAGCCTGCTTCTCCTTATTATTTATAGAGTAGGTAGGATCGGGATTCTCGAGTTCCTGAAGACGTTCGCTGGCTGTGGTGGCACGAACTATAGCTGGAAATAGTGCCGAAAGATTCAATATTGGGTTCTGCACCTGGCCGACAAGCTGCAGCAAGGCTGTCATCATACCATAGGTAACAGTACCAATCATGATGCCGTAGGCCGACCATACGAAGGCCGTGTAGTAACCTATCATGAAGCCGGAAGAAATAAGCAAACGGGTGCTGATAGAGAAACGCAGACGACGAGAGAATGTGCGGAAAAGATGGTCCTGACGCAAGACGAGACGTTCGATCATCAGAACCGTGCGACGCAACGAAAGAAGGAGCGGACGGTTCTCGACAGACTCCTGGATATGACTTTG
>JAGCNQ010000189.1 GCA_017645845.1 Bacteroidaceae bacterium | reverse complement strand
CCCTTACCGCTACGCTTAACGATTACGGCTATGCTACTTTCTGTTCGGAGTACCCACTTGACTTTAGCGACTATGAAACAGCAGATTTCAGTGCTTGGCAGATAACTGGTGTCAATGGTTCGGCCATTACTTTCGAACAAGTAACGGACAAGGTCAAGGGCGGTATTGGTCTACTACTGAAGGGAGATGCACGCGCTACCGTTACGTTGTCTTCTGCTGCAAGCAACAATGAGCTTGAATACAACCTTCTATATGGAACTCTTGCCCCTACTTTTGTCGAGACGGATACCTACTATGGTCTCAGCGGTCAGACTTTCGTGAAGGTTAATCCTGGAACTGTTTCTACAGGAAAAGCTTTGCTGCCTGCAAGTATTTTGGCAAGTGATGTCAAGGTCTTTACCTTTGTCTTTGAAGAAGATCCTGATGGAATTGAAAGCCTCACCCCTACTCTCTCCAAGGGAAAAGATATTATATATAATGTAGCTGGTCAACGTTTAAGTAAAATGCAGAAAGGCATTAACATCGTGAACGGTAAGAAAGTGATGGTTAAATAAGAGGAGTTACAGAAATGAAAAAGACATATTTTTCTCCAGAATCTTTGGTAGTACGGGTGGCACCGTTTTCAGTTCTTACCGTTTCTAATCCCAATGTAACCATAAATACAGAGGACACTATTGATGCCGGCAGTGTTCAAACCAAGGAGGCAACCTCCGACACCAATATTTGGGATGATGAATGGTGATACCTTTGAGTATCACTTTTCATTTATATAAGCCGTACTTCTACTTGACCTTGTCTTAATGTGCTTCAAGCCAGTTGGTGCCCCAGCCGCAATCAGCAATGAGGGGTACACTGAGACTTGCAGCACCTTGCATCTCCTCAATAACTAAACGCTCCAAACGTTCTTTTTCTTCCGGCAGGACAGAGAAGTTCAATTCATCATGTACCTGCAGAATCATCTTTGACTTCAAACCTTCTTGCTTGATACGTCTCTGGACGCGAATCATGGCTATCTTGATGATGTCTGCTGCACTGCCTTGTATGGGAGCATTGATAGCGTTACGTTCCGCATAGCCTCTTACGACAGCATTATGACTGTTGATGTCAGGCAACTGACAGCGACGATGGAAGATGGTCTCTGTGTAACCCTTCTCGCGAGCCATTTCGATACTCTTTTCCATATAGGCCTTCACACCAGGATAGGTGACAAAGTACTCATCAATGAGTTGTTTGGCTTCTGTTCGCGATACGCCCATACGCTCTGCCAGACCAAAGGCACTGATGCCATAGATAATGCCGAAGTTAGCTGTCTTGGCCTTCCGCCGTTCTTCACCGGTGACTTCGCTTAAGGGTTTCTTGAATATCTTTGCAGCAGTGGCAGCATGGATGTCGTTGCCTTGCATGAAAGATTCGATAAGGTTGGCATCCTGACTGAGGTGGGCCATGATGCGCAACTCTATCTGACTATAGTCAGCACTAAAGAAGAGCTGTCCAGGATAGGGGATGAATGCTTTGCGTACCTCCTTGCCTTGTGCGTCACGGACAGGGATATTCTGCAGGTTTGGATTGGATGACGACAGACGTCCTGTGGCAGTAACTGTTTGGTTGAATGAGGTATGTATGTGTCCCGTTTGGGGATTGATAAGCTGTGGCAAAGCATCAATATAAGTACTTAATAACTTTTTCAGTCCTCTATACTCAAGTATTTTGCCGACAATCGGGTGCTTTCCCTTTAACGCTTCAAGCACTTCCTCGCTTGTGACGTATTGTCCCGTCTTTGTCTTCTTGGCTTTGCTATCGAGTTTGAGCTGGTCGAAGAGAATCTCGCCTACTTGTTTTGGACTGGAGATATTAAAGTTTGTATCTGCCAAAGTGTGTATCTCTTTTTCGAGAATTAACATTTGACCTGTGAATAGCTTACTTGTCTCCTTTAATCCTTCCGTGTCAATCATCACTCCAGCCTCTTCCATCTCTGCCAAGACAGGCATCAGCGGCATTTCTATATCAGTAAAGAGGCTCCAAAGTCCCTCCTTTTTGAGTTCTTCCTCAAAGAGAGTGCGCAGCTGACTCACATCATTACAGTTATACACCGCGAGCAGGTAATCCAGATGATGCCGCATTTCTGGGTGCAAGAGGTAATGGGCAATCTCTGTATCGAACATTGGATGTTCTGTCAACTGTTGCTCCTTGAGTTCCTTCCAATGAGCTTTTAGATTATGGCCGATGATGAGCGGCCCTCCCCCGTCCTCTCCCAAAGAGGAGGAAATTACAAATGGAGAAAGAGATTCCTTTCCTTCTCCCAAGGATGTTGGTTGGGTACTTTTTATCGGTTGGCTGAACAAGTCAAGTTGCACAGGCCCTTCCGTTGTTGGTTGTTCTTTAACCTTTTGAGAAGTTGGAGCAGGTCCGAACAAATCAAGTTGAAGAGAACCATCTGGGTTCTTTTGATTGGCTGCCAACCTGTTCTCCTCCTCCTTGGGGGAGGGAGGAAGGGGGCTTTTCTTATTCAATAGTTGACGGAACTCCAACCTTCGATATAACTCTTGTAGTTTGTTATTGTCCGGTTCCTGGAGTTTCAGCACTTCCATATCGAGGTTAATTGGCACCTCTTTACTGATGGTGGCAAGCCATTTGCTTTGGCGAATCTGTTCTACGTTGGACTCAACCTTTTCCTTGAGTGCGCCTTTCAACTTATCTGTCGAAGACAACAGGTTTTCAATGCTGCCGAATTCCTCTATGAGTTTCTGTGCAGTCTTCTCCCCTACCCCAGGACAGCCAGGAATGTTATCCACTGCATCGCCCATAAGACCAAGCATATCTATGACCTGCGAAGGTGACTGCAATCCCCATTTCCTTTTCACTTCCTCGACACCGAGTAACTCCGCCTCATTGTTTTTCCCAACAGGAGGACGATAAATACGGACATGATCGGTAACGAGTTGTCCGTAATCCTTGTCAGGTGTCATCATGTAGGTATCTATGCCAGCCTCATCGGCCTGGTGGGCAAGTGTGCCAATAACATCGTCTGCCTCATAGCCCTGCACTTCGAGTATAGGTATATGGTATGCTTTGAGTATATCCTTGATGATGGGAACAGCAAAGCGGATTGCTTCCGGGGTTTCCTCCCGTTGTGCCTTGTAGAGAGGGTAAGCCTCGTGCCGGAAAGTTGGACCATGTGGGTCGAAGGCGACACCAATGTGCGTTGGTTGTTCTTTGGCAATGACTTCTTCAAGTGTATTCACAAAACCAAGTATGGCTGACGTGTTCTCTCCCTTAGAGTTTATACGCGGATTCTTTATGAAAGCATAGTAAGCACGATAAATAAGCGCGTAAGCGTCCAGTAAATAGAGTTTATGCATCGTTTCTGTTCTTTTAGTGGGTAAAATTAACGAAAAAATATGAAAAGAAGCACTTTTTTGTGTATTTTTGCAGCCTAAAGATGCAATAAATGGATGTTCTCGACAAGATAAAGGCTCCTGTCGCCACAGAAATGGAGCAATTCCGTGAGGCTTTCCGCCAAACACTCTACAATGAAAATCCACTTTTGGAAAAGGCTGTAGAGCATCTGCTCAAATCATCCGGCAAGCAAATCCGGCCGCTGTTGGTAATGCTTGCTGCACGTATGGTGGGCGAAGTGAACGAGAAAGTTATGCGTGTGGCATTGGCTCTTGAGATGCTTCATACGGCTTCCCTGGTCCACGACGATGTTGTGGATGAGAGTAACCGCCGTCGCGGACTTCCCTCCGTCAATGCTTTCCTGAGCAATCAGTCGGCCGTTCTTGTTGGCGACTACATCCTGAGCAAGGCTTTGGAATGTGCTGCGCTGACCGATGATGTGCGTGTTGTACAGTATATCGCACAGGTCGGACAGTCGCTTGCCGATGGTGAACTGCTGCAACTCAATGCTAAAGATTCGGACCAACTATCGGAATCAGCCTATTTCGACATCATCGGTCGCAAGACGGCGAGTCTGTTTTCCGTATGTGCCCGTTTGGGTGTGCTGGCTGCTGGAGGTACAGAGAGTGAGGCTGAGCGCTTGGCTCAGTATGGAAAACTTATCGGCTTGTGCTTCCAGTTGCGCGACGATGTCTTTGATTACGGCAAAGCAGAGGTTGGCAAACCGCTCGGCAATGACATGAAGGAAGGCAAGCTTACGCTGCCTGCCATCTATGCCGTGAAACACAGCGACGATGCTTCGATGCGCGAACTGGCTCAGAAAGTACGGCGGAAAGAAGCCACAGCCGAAGAGATTCAGCAACTTATTGACTTCTCTGTCAGCGAGGGCGGACTGGAATATGCCCAGTGGTATATGAAGGACATGCAGGGAATGGCCGCCGGACTTATCGAAGAGAGCCGCGATCCCGCTGTCACCGAAGCGCTGCATCTACTCGCTTCCTTTGTCGCCGAACGCGTAATATGAGGACTATTTGTCCAAAAGATTCTCCCCCTAAAGGGGGGCGGGAGGTCTTTGGTCGCTTTGCCCCTTCCCCTACAGGACGTATGCATTTGGGTAATGTCTTCTGTGCATTGCTCTCTTGGCTCTCCGCCAAAAGCCAGGGCGGCGATTGGCGTTTGCGCATCGAAGACCTGGACCCGCAGCGTTCCCGCCGCAGTTATGCCATGCAGCTACAGGAGGATTTGCTATGGCTGGGACTGCCTTGGGACGGTGAAGTTGTGTGGCAAAGCGAACGAAACGATATCTATCTGCACTATCTTCAGATGCTGAAGGATGCCGGTCTTACCTACCCTTGCTTTTGTTCGCGGGCCGATATCATGGCAACACAGGCTCCCCATGAAACGGACGGTCGCATTGTTTACGCAGGAACTTGTCGGGGAAAAATCCTCGATGAAATGGAGAAAAACACACCTGCAGCCATACGACTTATAGTGCCGGACGAAGTGATTACTTTCCAAGACGGACATTACGGAGAGCAGAAAGTCAACCTTGCGGAACATTGTGGTGACTATATCCTGCGCCGCAAGGATGGTGCTTGGGCTTATCAGTTGGCGGTTGTGGTTGATGATGCCCTGATGGGAGTGACGGAAGTTGTTCGAGGCCGTGACCTTTTGCTCAGCACACCGCAACAGATTCATTTGCGCCAGACTATAGAGTCATTAAGTCCTCGCCATAAAGGGGGAGTTAGAGGGGGTCTCCACTTCTTTCACCATCCTCTTCTTGTGAACGAAAGCGGCCAGCGCCTTTGCAAACGCGACCTCAGCATGGACCTTGGAGTCCTGCAAGAAAAGCACACCTCTCCAAAGGAAATCATCGGTCGCCTCGCTTATTTGGCTGGCATCATTCCCGAAACAACTCCCATCCTACCCCAAGACCTCCTGCCTTTCTTCGCCTGGCAGAAAGTCCCAACAGAGGATATTTTGATTAGGTTTGATAGGTCTCTTACTTGAGAAAAGTAAAATTGGCTTTTTTAGAGTTGTATTTATTGTTATATTATTCTCTGCAAGCTTTGATATGATTCTTTTGGAAGAATAATATTATTCTTTTGGGGGTCAAAAATAGGGCTCCGGACTTCTCGTGAGAAGTTCCGAACCTTTCGCGAGAAGTTCCGAACTTTTAATGAAAAGTTCCGGACTTTTCAAAAGGCCCTTTTTTCACACTTTTTTCCCTTCCTTTATACATATTAATGTACATATGTTTTGCCGGCTTTTCATTGCCTATTTTCATAGATGAAACCGTTTCATGATTAGTAATTTTGGGCCCTAATTTACGCGGTTTCTCCATACTGACCAAGACAAATGAGTCCCACGTAATCCCAACTTAGGAAAAAATCTCCGAAATTGTGCGCAGCCTTCTTTCTTATTAAAGTTGAAGAATCGAAAGGAAAGTCAATTTTTCAACGAACGTCATCATTATTTATGCCACTTTCGCATTTCTTTTGAAAAAAACACGTATCTTTGTACCATAATCAATATTAAAGAAAAAAACGGAAAGGGTTATAGATTATGGGAACATTGAAGAAGTATCAATGCAATGGTTGTGGTTATACCGTAACTGGCACCAGAAAAGGGCGTACTTTGGTTATATCTGGCGAAATAGAAACGGAAAAGGTTCCGAGGAAATGTCCTAAGTGCGGAGGTGACATGAAAGAAACGGGAACTGTCATCATGATAGATTAGAAAAAATGCCGCAGAGACTGATAACATAGGGACGTTGGTCTCAAGTTGTTATAAGTTTGTCACAGCCGAGAATTTCAGGGACGGTTCTTGTAATCAATTCGAAATAATTGATTAATGGTGTAAACAAGATATGGTTGAAAGATGTCGGATGTATGAGGGCTGATGGCTGATGTGTATGGAGAACAGCTTATTACTAACCTTGCTAAGGATTTAACTCGTATAAAAGGGAAAGGATTCAGTCGTTCCAACCTTATCTATATACGTAAGGGATGGAAGGTTTAGGAAGATGGTTGATTACTGAAGCATATAGGGACGGCAATTACTTTTTCTCGTAGGAAATGCTTCGGGCACAGCGGTTCTACTTCAACCGGTCGTAGCCCACAATCCGCATGTCCGTTGCTTCGCAGATTTCCTTTGCGAGGTCGTTGAGGTGGTGGAAGCTGGCGTAGTCGGAAGAGCCATCGTTTTGCCAGGGGGAAAGGATAAGCAGGTGGCCTGCCGCACAGGCGTAAAAGCGGCGCTGCGAGGGCTTCCAGTATTCGCCGATAGGCTCCTTCTGGAGGAGAATAAGGGGAAGATGGGCATCAAGAGCATCGCTGACAACCAGGCTTTCGCCTTTCGATATACCAGGCGTCACCAGAACGGTTCCCTCCTCGCCCATCTGTAGAAGGCGCTGCCGCTCCTGCTGGTATGCCTCTGTGGTTTCCGTGGGCTGGCCTGTCGTTACATCTTTGCGGTGGAAAAACACCTGGTGCTTAATCGGGTATTTCAGCAGGAAAAGATTACCGAAGGCTGCGTATTCGCGTCCGGCAATCCACAGGTGCAGTTGCCGTTCCATCAGATTTGGGCACTCCTGCCGGATGCGAGCGCGGAGAGGGTTCTCGGCCATATATCGCTTGATGTTCTCCAACATTCCTGGGCGGTTGATGATGCGGTCGTGGTAGCCCTTTTGGAAGAGAACGGGGCGAGTTGTTCCCGATGGAGAAGCATCGGGCACGGCGATAGGGGCGGCAGTTGTTTCCATCGCTTCTCCGATGGAGTTTAGGCTCCACCATGCGCGGGTGCAGCCCGTCTTGAAACCGCGGACTATCGTTCCGAGGTGCTTCCCTTCTGGCAATGCTTCCTTCACTCTTATGAGCAGGTGTATGTGGTCGGGCATGATGGCGATTCGCCATACCTCAACCATTGGATAGAAACGGCTGATCTTCTGTGTTTCCTCTTGCAGCACTTGCCGTCCCAGATCGGAGAGCACTATGTGCGGAGCTTCGTTTGTTCCGAGTTTTCCTTTTGCGCTGCCTTCGATGCGACCAAACAAGGGTTCTCGTCCTTCCACGACCATCGTCACCATGTAGGTTCCCTTCTCCCGATAGTCGTGGGAGAAAGATCTTCGGTGCTGGTTGTGTTTTGTCTCTTGTATCACTTTACCCAAAGAAGATGGCAGCGACGGCGATGGCGGCAATGACGCCGCAGATGTCGGTCAGAAGGCCTGCTGAGACTGCGTGGCGCGTCTTGCGGACTCCTACGGAACCAAAATAGACGGCCAGAATGTAGAAGGTTGTGTCGGTGGCTCCCTGGAAGATGCATGAAAGGCGCCCTACGAAGGAGTCTGCACCGTACTGCTGCATGGCATCGACCATCATACCGCGGGCTCCACTCCCGGAAAGAGGTTTCATGATGGCTGTAGGCAGAGCTGCTACGTAGTCGGCATTACCGCCACACCATTCCACCAATCTACCCAGTCCGTTCACTATGAAATCCATTGCTCCAGAAGCGCGAAAGACTCCAATGGCAACGAGTATCGCCACCAAATAGGGAATGATGCGTACAGCGGTTTCGAAGCCGCCCTTGGCTCCTTCGACAAATGCTTCATATACATTTATCTTTTTACGGATACCTGCTGCAATAAAGGCAATGATAACGGTGAAAAGGATAATGTTGGCCACAACAGTGCTCCAAAGGTTCATCGTCTCACGGTCAACCTGTGTGCTGAGCCAAATCACACCACTCACCACAATGCAGATACCCAGTACGAAAGCCATGATGGCGCGATTGAAAAGGTTAATGCGTTGGTAGAGACTGGTGATGACCATGCCTGCGAGTGTTGCGATGGCCGTAGCAATCAGGATAGGACAGAAGACATCGGTGGGCTGTGCCGCTCCCATCTGTGCCCTGTAAACCATTACGCCAACAGGTATGATGGTCAAGCCGCTGGTGTTCAAGACGAGGAACATTATCATAGCATTTGTTGCAGTGTCCTTCTGCTTGTTCAGTTCCTGAAGTCCCTCCATGGCCTTAAGTCCAAGGGGGGTGGCTGCATTATCAAGCCCCAGCATGTTAGCGCTGAAGTTCATGAAAATGTGCCCGAAGACGGGATGCCCGGCGGGTATCTCAGGGAAGAGACGTACCATGAGAGGCGAAAGCCAACGCGCCAGCACATTAACCAATCCGCCGCGCTCGCCTATCTTCATAATGCCCATCCAAAGAGAGAGTACGCCAGTCAGTCCGAGGGATATCTCGAAAGCAGTCTTGGCATTGTCGAATGTACTGTTCATGATGGCAGGAAACACATCAGTGTTGCCCATCAGCAACTCTATCGTTGCTATAATGAATGCGATGGCAAAGAAGCCAATCCAAATGTAGTTAAGTACCATAAAGCCTCACTTTATACCGTTATTTCTTTATAACATTTAATTGGGGTCGAAAAGGTCGCCTTGCAAGGGGTTGCCAAAGCGAGCCCCCATCTTCCTTCCAAGGTGATTATAAGCCAGTTCTGTCACTTCACGACCACGAGGGGTGCGCTTGATGAAGCCTTCCTTGATGAGGAAAGGCTCATATACTTCCTCTACAGTTCCGGCATCTTCACCCACAGCAGTAGAAATGGTGTTGATACCAACCGGGCCACCCTTGAACTTGTCGATGATAGTAATCAGTATCTTGTTGTCTATCTCGTCTAGCCCGTAGCGGTCGATATTAAGAGCCTCGAGGGCTATGCGCGCAATCTTCAAGTCTATACTGCCATTGCCTTTTACCTGTGCAAAGTCTCGGACTCGGCGCAACAGGGCATTGGCAATACGTGGCGTGCCCCGACTGCGACTGGCTATCTCGCCGGCTGCTTCGATATCGATAGGTACGCCCATGATAGTACTGGAGCGCATGATAATCTTCTGTAAGGTATCTGCATCATAATACTCTAAGTGCATGTTTATGCCGAAGCGGGCACGCAAAGGAGCCGTAAGCAATCCGCTACGCGTCGTGGCACCGACCAATGTGAAAGGAGCCAGGTCTATCTGTATGCTGCGAGCCGAAGGACCTTTGTCTATCATAATATCGATACGGTAATCCTCCATTGCACTGTAGAGATACTCCTCGACAATGGGCGAAAGACGATGTATTTCGTCAATGAAAAGCACATCGTTCGGTTCCAGTGATGTGAGGATTCCTGCCAGGTCACCAGGTTTGTCGAGCACGGGACCACTAGTAAGCTTGAAACCTACACCCAACTCGTTCGCAATGATGTTTGAGAGAGTTGTCTTGCCCAATCCTGGAGGGCCATGCAGAAGTGTGTGGTCGAGTGGTTCACCACGATACTTGGCCGCCTCAACGAAGATACGAAGGTTCTCCACAACCTTCTGCTGTCCGCTGAAGTCTTCAAAGCACAACGGCCTCAAGGCATTCTCGAAGTCCTTTTCTTTTTGTCTTCCTTCTTGTCTTATGTCGAAATCTTCCAAAACTGTATGGGGTAATAGGGTTAATAGGCTTAATGGGGAAGGCTGTTCAGAGCCTTTTCTTCTGCTTGTTGCATCAGTTTCCTTTCATCGTCTGTTTTGTCTTGAAAACCACAGAGGTGCAGCAGTCCATGTATGATGACGCGGCGAAGTTCCTCTTCCTCTGCAACTCCAAAGAGCTCTGCATTGGTGCGTACAGTATCGAGGCTGATATAGATATCGCCACTCAGGGCATTGCCTTGCGAATAGTCGAAACCTATGTGATCGGTATAGTAATCATGCCCTATGAAGCGGCGGTTGATGTCGAGAATGGTTTCGTCGTCAACAAAAATGTAGTTGATGTCGCCCAATACCTTGCCGTAGTCTGCCGCCACTCGCCTCACCCATGCTGAGACCTCTGTCTCGCATAGGTCTGGCATCTCTACATTAATTATATTATAGGTTATCATAGGCCTCTCCCCTATCCCCCTATCCCGTGAGAGAGGGGAACTTTTATTGCTGAAGCAACTCCACAGCTTTCTTCACCACATCATCGTTTTCATAGATGATGGCAAAGTATTCGCTTGTATCCCAGAGGTCGCGCGCCACAAGGCCTTTGACGATGAGGCGGATGTTCTCTATTGCTTTCTGACGTTCCTCGTCGTCCTTAGGTCGGATGTCTTGCTTTTCACCTTCTGCAAAGATATTGTCGATGAGCTCCTGCGGCACCTGGTACTCGTCCTTGAACTGCTGGAATGTAGGATAAGCCTTCGCAAGCTTCTTGCGGTTCTTGTCCATATAGTGAAGGTTGGCATTGATGATGATGCTCTTTGCCGACATTTCGCGATAACATTTTGCATAACGTGTTGTATCGAGTGGTACAAAGCAGTCGGGCATGATGCCACCACCACCATAGACAGTTCTACCCTTACGAAGCGTCTGGTAACGCAACGAATCAGGGAAGTGGATACTGTCGGCATTCGTCAGTTCACCCTTATTATAGCGATTGATGACGTCTTTGGCATAGTCGAGGCCTTTTCCTTTCTCATAAGGCTTTTGAATGCTGCGTCCGCAGGGAGTGTAATAACGAGCCGTCGTAAGGCGAATCATACTGCCGTCGGGCATATCGAACGGACGCTGTACCAACCCTTTTCCAAAGGAACGACGCCCCACAACAATACCACGGTCCTGATCTTGGATGGCACCGGAAAGGATTTCTGCTGCCGAAGCACTATACTCGTCGATAAGAACCGCTACCCTACCCTCTTGGAAGCAACCGCCACCGGTGCTACGAAACTCTTGGTTAGGCACGCTGCGACCTTTGGTATAAACAATCATATCGCCTTTCTGGAGAAATTCACTAGCTATGTCTGCTGCTGCCTGAAGGAAGCCTCCCGAGTTCTGCTGGAGGTCGATGATGAGATCCTTCATGCCTTCGTCTTCGAGCTTCTTTATGGCATCAACCACCTCTTTGTGTGTCGTTTGAGCGAAATTGTTGAAACGAACGAGACCAATGGTTGGTGTCACCATGTAGGCAGCATCAACCGAGTTGACAGGAATCCTGTCGCGCTTGACATCAAAATATAATGTATCTTTGATGCCGCGACGAACAATACCAAGATGTGCAATCGTGCCTTTCTTTCCGCGAAGGCGATGCATAATCTCTTCACGACTCATCTTGACACCAGCAATTGCCGTATCCGCTACACTGACTATGCGGTCTCCAGCCAAAATACCAACACGCTCGCTAGGACCTTTCGGCACTGGCTGAATGACAAGCAACGTATCTTCCAACATATTGAACTGAACACCGATACCCTCGAAAGAGCCTTCCAATGGTTCCGTGAACTTCTTTGTATCCTTCGCGTTGGTATAGGCGGAATGCGGATCAAGCTTGGAGAGAATGCCGTTGATGGCATCTTCGGTCAGCTTTTTCGTATCAACACTATCGACATAGAAGTTGTTTATCATGATGCT
>JAGCNQ010000188.1 GCA_017645845.1 Bacteroidaceae bacterium | reverse complement strand
TATAATAGGCGACCTTTGGAAGGAGTACACCTACGACGACCTGCAGCAGGTGCTGGATGAATACACTCCGAAGTTGCCCACTGGAGATGCCATAGGTACCGACCCGGGCTGCTACTCCGCAAGCAGTGCCGAGGCAATGAGCGACGCTATTGCCGAGGCGCAAGCGTTGGACGAGAATGCCACACTGGAGCAGCTCAACAAAGCCATCAACGGAATAATGATTGCCCACGATTCGCTCTATTATTACCCGCTACACGAGGGCTACTACTACATCGAGAGCATGTGCTTCCCAGGCTATGTACTACAGGCCGATGCCGATAATGCTAACAAAGAGGGACTTAAGGCTGTAGCTCTTGAAGAATTAGAAACTCCGCCCTACTTTAAGCTAGTCCGCAAAAACGGAGGATGGCTGATACAGAGTGCCGACAACGATATGTACGTGGGCACTGCAATAGGTGGTAACAGCAACGGCAAACCTATATCGCTAACAACGGATGCACTTTATGAACAAGTGATAACGTGGGTCGGAGGAGGACGGTTCAAGATTCAGGGCAGTTCAACCTATCCATACGGCTATACCGGTAGTAGGGTAAGGGTATATAACTACCCCGTAGGCGGCAGTCTGGAACCACGCCTGATATGGCATCTGCACCCCGCTACGGCCGGTATGTTCAACATGGACTATAATCTGGAAAACGGTAGAGTTCGTGGTTTTGTTCACGACTTTGAGTACACCAAGAGCGATGCCAGCAAGGTGAGTACCTACAACGTGAGTCCGCCAGTGCGCCGCGACTGGCCGCTACCCGTGGAGGTCTATTGGACTCAAGATTCCACTGCCGAGGCGCAATGGATAACGTGGAGCGAAACTCCTGACTTCGCCGATGCGATGACTAAGAACGTTGCTACGGAATCAGCCTCATACGAGATATACAACCTCATTCCTGGCCGCACATATTACTGCAAGGTAACTGCTACCAAAGATACCGAGCCAGAGAACGGTCAATGGTCAATGGTCAATGACCAATGGCAAAAGGAGCTTGTCAACTTCTCCTTCACCACCACTGGCCAAATGCGCCATCTCAAGGCTGAGGGCACAGCTAACGTGCGCGACCTGGGCGGCTGGCCAACCGCAAGCGGCCGTCCCATTAAGTATGGCAAGATATTCAGGGGGGCAGAGTGGAACGGCGGCCACAACCTGGAGCCTGAAGCCATCGAGGCACTGCGCCAAGCTGGTATCAAGGCCGAACTTGACCTGCGTAGCGACAGTGAGGCAAAGAACATCACAAAGTCAGTATTGGGCAACGATGTCACCTACAAACGCACACCACTGGCACAGACCGCCAGCCACATGGAGGGCCTGACCAATTCGATGAGTACGTACAAAACTGCCCTACAGTTTGTGTTGACCTGTGTGAAGAATAACAAGCCCGTCTATTTCCATTGTGCCATCGGCCGTGACCGCACCGGCACCCTGGCCTTCCTGCTGGAAGGTGTACTAGGCATGAGCAAGAGCGATATATATAAGGACTACGAGCTGACCAACTTCTCCTACTTCGACACCCCGTGCAGCAAAGGCCAGCTCGACGATATGTTCACTACGATTGAGGCATTGGATGGCGAGACATTGGAGCAGAAGTTCCGAACATACTTGAACAAGTACTTCGGCATAGGCAATGCATCCATCGAGGCATTCCGTGCCAAAATGCTCGGCACCGACGAGGAAGACGAAATAACAACCATTGAACAATCATCATTGAACGTTGATCATTCAGTTTACGACCTCAGCGGACGCAAGCTCAACAATGGTCAATCATCAATGGTCAATGGTCAATTAAAGAAGGGCATTTACATTATGAACGGGAAAAAGTTCGCGATTAAGTGAAAATAAAACTGAGCTCGCTCATGCTTTATTGAGTGTAAGCGAACTCGACGAAGTCAAGTTCGCGATTAAGTGAGAGAAATGAGAGCTCGCTCATAAGCAAAGACCGACATCCTGGATGCCGGTCTTTCTTTTATAATGTCTGCCACCACTTGTATCTTGAGCGATAGACGGGGCTCGAACCCGCGACCTTTGGCTTGGGAAGCCAAAGCTCTACCAACTGAGCTACTATCGCATCGGATTTGCAGTGCAAAGGTACAAAAAAATGTTCATAGTACATAATTCATAGTTCATAATTTCTAATTTATTAGCACTTTTGTACACAAAATTAGGTAATGTATGAAGAAAATGCTTATCTTTGTACCAAAATATAGTGACTGAACTCATAACATTATTTATTAATAAATAAAAATACAATTATGAAGAAGAAGTTTATTTGCGCCGTTTGTGGTTATATCTACGAAGGCGATGCTGCTCCCGAGCAGTGCCCACTCTGTAAGGCTCCTGCCTCAAAGTTCTCAGAACTGAAAGATGATGGCGATGTGACCTATGCCACTGTTCATAAGATTGGAGACGGCAAACCTGAAGGCGTTTCAGAAGAGATGATTAACGACCTGCGCGCCCACTTCAATGGTGAATGCAGCGAGGTTGGTATGTACTTGGCAATGGCGCGTCAGGCTGACCGTGAAGGCTATCCCGAAATTGCAGAAGCTTTCAAGCGTTATGCATTCGAGGAGGCTGACCATGCAAGTCGCTTCGCAGAACTGCTGGGTGAGTGCGTATGGGACACCAAGACCAATCTGGAAAAACGCGCTGCCGCTGAGGCTGGTGCTTGCGAGGACAAGTTCCGTATCGCAAAGAATGCCAAGGCTGCCGGGTTCGATGCTATCCACGACACCGTTCACGAGATGGCGAAGGATGAGGCCCGTCACGGTGCCGGCTTTGCAGGCCTGCTGAAGAGATATTTCAAATAAACAAGGTCTGAAACACTATCACTGACTGCCATCCTGCGGAAGTATTTAACCAATCCTGCAGGGTGGCGGTTTTTTTGTAGCCGCACTTCTGGAAGAGGGCTATCGAAGCTTCGTTGCTCTCCGGCACAAGGCCATAGAGCTGGTGAATACCCAAATGAGAGGATGCATATTGCGACAATAGGCGCAAGGCTTCGCTGGCTATGCCCTGCCGCTGTTTCTCAGGCACAACGACAATCCCCACTTCAGCGCGATGATGCTGCGGCTCGTAGTTCTGCAAGTCAACAAAGCCGACACTCGTCCCGTCCGGAGTTTCGATGACAAGTCGGAGCTGGTGGTCTCGGAAGATGTCGTTGCTACTCTCTTCAATAAACCGCTTAAGGGTATAATGCGAAAAGGGCACAGAAGTCTGTCCATAGGGCCACAACTCGGTGTCATTCTCTATGAGATACATTAAGTCGAGGTCTTCCGGCTCAACGGCTCTCAGTTTTATCTTACTGCTTTTCAGCATGGTGATGGATGTCTCTCAAAGTGAACAGAAATGCTATGGCAAGGATGCCAAGCCCGTAGAGTTGCGATGTGTCATCATAACGGAAGTAAAGAAAAAGCACGAAAACGGCTGAAAGGGCAAGTGCAGCCATGCGTACATAAACATTTACTTTCCTATAACGAATGGCAAAAAAGGCTGAAATCAGAATCGTTGCAGCACAAAGCAGAGTTAAAAGGTATGTAAGCATTGAATGTTGAGAATTGAAAGTTGTAAGAAGATAATACGTGAATTATGAATTGATAAATGGAACACGTCCGGCAAGGGCACGGCCCAATGTTACTTCATCTGTATATTGCAGTTCATCGTTCTGTGCAATACCTCGAGCAATGACCGTCACTTTTACACCTGTATCTTCGATTTTACGATAGATGTAGTAGTTGGTCGTATCACCTTCCATTGTAGGACTGAGAGCGAGAATCACCTCTTCTACCCCACCTTGTTTGACACGCTCTACGAGGCTCTCTATCTGTAGGTCGCTCGGGCCAATGCCATCTATCGGACTTATTACACCGCCGAGAACATGATAGAGGCCACGATACTGCATTGTGTTTTCGATGGCCATTACATCCTGAACATTTTCTACCACACAGACAAGGCTACTGTCGCGTGTGGAATTACTACATATTTCGCAACGGTCATCATCACAGATATTGTAGCAAACCTGACAATAATGCACACCTCGACGCATATTGACAAGACTCTCGGCCAATGCCTCCACGCTACTCTCATCTTGACGGAGCAAGTGCAAAGCAAGCCGCAAAGCCGTCTTGCTGCCGATACCCGGCAGACGATTGATTTCTGTTACGGCCTTTTCGAGAAGTTGCGAAGAATATTTACTCTTCAGTTCATAGTTCATATTCCATAATTAAGAGTTAGTTTCATAGTTAAATTTTTCTTAACTCATAACTATGAACTCATAAATTATAGTACCCCTTTGCTTGAGGGAAGTTGGAAATGTGTTATATCGCGGTGAACAGCCATACGCAAGCTGCGGGCAAAGGCCTTGAAAATGCCTTCTATCTTGTGATGCTCGTTTTGACCCTCAGCTTTGATGTTGAGATTAATTGCTGCACTATCAGAGAGACTCTTGAAGAAATGCAGGAACATCTCGGTTGGCATCTCACCCACCTTTTCGCGATGGAACTCAGCATCCCATACGAGCCATGGACGTCCTCCGAAGTCGAGTGCAACCTGGCAGAGGCTGTCATCCATAGGCAGACAATATCCGTAGCGCTCTATGCCACGCTTGTCACCCAATGCCTTACGAATACATTCACCCAAAGCCAATGCGACATCTTCAATGGTGTGATGTTCATCGACTTGCAAATCTCCTTGACAACGAATATATAGGTCTGTCATGCCATGCTTGGCAATCTGCTCGAGCATGTGGTCGAAGAAACCGAGGCCTGTCTGGATGTCGCTCTTTCCATTGCCGTCTAAGCAGACACGTACTTCAATGTCGGTCTCCTTGGTGGTGCGCCTTACTGCGGCAGACCTTTCTCCCGCAAAGAGCAGTTCGGTAATCTTCTCCCAATTCAATTCGGGACCAAGTATGAGACTGCGGCTTCCCAGGTTCTCTGCAAGCTTCGCATCTGTCTGTCTGTCGCCAATGACATAACT
>JAGCNQ010000187.1 GCA_017645845.1 Bacteroidaceae bacterium | reverse complement strand
TGCTCCACATAGATGGCGTTCTTGGCGCGGCCTTCCTTGCTATAGACGGCATCGTGTGTACCATTGTTGAAGATGACACAGTTCTGCAGAATCTCGCAGACGCTGGTGCCCTTGTGATCATAGGCAGCCTTGAGAATCTCTATGGTTCCAGGAGCATCGGTAGCGACGGCACGGGCGAAGAAGTGACCGCGAGCGCCGAAGCAGAGTTCAGCAGGACGGAAGGGGTCTTCAACGGTTCCGTATGGAGAAGACTTGCTGACGAAACCGCGAGGGCTGGTGGGACTGTACTGGCCCTTTGTCAGACCGTAGATGCGGTTGTTCAGCAGAATCATATTCAGGTTGATGTTCCTGCGGTTGGCATGAATGAAGTGGTTGCCACCGATGGCGAGGCCGTCACCGTCGCCACTCACTTGCCAAACAGCCAGATTGGGATTAGCAACCTTGCAACCAGTTGCAATAGCGGCAGCTCGGCCGTGAATGGTGTTCATACCATAAGTAGCCATATAATGAGGCAAGCGGCTGGAGCATCCGATACCGCTGATGACAGCTGTCTGTGAGGGAGCAACGCCAATCTCGGCCATTGCCTTATGCAGGTTTGCCAGGAAGAAATGGTCGCCACATCCAGGACACCACCGCGGCTGTCCTTTCTTATAATCGCTTGATGTATACATATTCATTCTTTCTTAACTCTTAATTCTTAACTCTTCACTAACGTCGTGAACGACTCTACGAGTTCCGACGTATTAAACGGCTGTCCTTTAACTTGGTTGAACTGCATGGGTACGAAGCCATCCACTTTCATACGGAGCCAAGCGGCCAGCTGGCCCATGTTCTGCTCCGCCACTACCACCTTCGGGTACTTCATGAGCACCTCAGCGGTATTCTTGGGCAGGGGATTGATGTAGCGGAAGTGTGCAAATGCCACCTTATGCCCCTTACTACGCAACTCATCCATTGCAGCATGCAAATGACCGTATGTTCCACCGAAGCCGACAATCAGCAGTTCTGCATCGTCCTTGTCGCCCAACACTTCGAGGTCGGGAACAGGAATTGCGTCTATCTTAGCCTGACGCTTACGAGTCATTAGGTCGTGGTTCTCGGGATTGGTACTGATGGCACCCGTCTTGTCGTCCTTCTCCAGCCCGCCCAGGATGTGCTCGAAGCCTTCGCGACCGGGTACAGCCCAGTAGCGAACACCTTCTTCATTACGCATATAGGGCGTCCAAGTGCCCTTCAGTTCTTCGGGGACGTATGGAGGATTGATGGCAGGATAATCTACCAAGTTGGGCAGTTTGAAAGCAGCCGAGCCGTTGGCGACGAAAGCATCGGTCATCAAGATGACAGGCGTCATGTGTTCCAGAGCCATCTTGCTGGCGGCGTATGCAGCCTCGAAGCAGTCGGTAGGACTGGCAGCAGCAATCACAGGCATCGGACTCTCGCCGTTACGGCCGAAGAGAGCTTGCAGGAGATCGGTCTGTTCACTCTTTGTAGGCAAACCAGTAGCAGGACCGCCGCGCTGCACATCGAGTACCACGAGCGGCAACTCCATGATAACCGCCAAGTTCATTGCCTCGCTCTTGAGGCAGATACCGGGACCGGAAGTACTCGTCACAGCCAAAGCTCCTGCAAAGGAAGCACCTACGGCACTCGCGCAACCGGCTATCTCGTCCTCACATTGCACGGTAATCACGCCCAGACTCTTGTGTTTCGAGAGTTCGTGCAAGACGTCCGTCGCAGGAGTGATGGGATATGAACCAAGATAGAGTTTCAGCCCGGCTTTCTCAGCAGCTGCTATAAATCCGTATGCTGTAGCCTTGTTGCCAGTTATGTCCATATAGCGACCGGGCACCTTTTTCTTTGTCTCGATGCGATAGACATTTGCCACGCTGCTGTGGGTGTTGTGTCCGTAGTCGTAGCCTGCCTGGATGACCTTGATGTTGGCATCGGCCAATTCAGGCTTCTTGGCGAACTTCTCGCGCAGGAAGTTGAAGGCAACATTCAGGTCGCGGTCGAAGAGCCAGCACACCAGTCCCAGGGCAAACATATTGCGGCACTTAAGGATAGACTTGGCATCCAGAGACCCTCTCCCAACCTCTCCCTTAAAGGGCGAGGAGTTTATACCCTCCCCCTGCAGGGGGGAGTTGGAGGGGGTCTGAAGTGCTTCTTTCACCATCGTCGTCAGGGGACAGGCAATCACGCGATCAGGGTCGATGCCCATCTCGCCGAGGTAGTCCTCTGTCTTGAACTGTGCCTTCTCCAAATCTTTGGGACCGAAACTGTCGGTGTCGATAATGATAGCCGCATCGGGCTTGGCATAGCGATACTGCGTCTTCAGGGCTGCAGCATTCATAGCCACAAGCACGTCGCACAGGTCGCCGGGTGTATAGACCTGCTCTGCACCTATGTGCACTTGGAAACCGCTGACACCCGTCAACGAGCCTTGCGGGGCACGGATATCGGCAGGATAGTCCGGGAAAGTACTGATACTGTTACCTACGGTAGCAGAAACCGTAGAAAAAATATTTCCGGCCAACTGCATACCGTCGCCGGAATCACCTGAGAATCTAACTACTACAGATTCCTTTTCCTTAATTTCCATTCTTGTTATTTATAAAACGCGTGCAAAGATACGATTAAGTGAGCGAAAAACAAAAGAAAAGACTATTTTTTTTCCTGAGCGTGAGTATTTTCGACCAAAGGTCCGCTGCCTGCGCCTGAGCACCTACAAGGGCGTGAGAATATGAAGAAGTAAGCAAAAAACTTAAATCCTAAGGATAAAACATTTTTCTCCTCGGTATAAAATTCCCTAAATCATGGGATTAAATTATTATTTCACTTTGAAAATCTATTTTCTCAGTTTGAAAATTTATTTTCATAGTGTGATATTATATTTTCACATTGAGAAAATAGTTTTAAGCATGGTAAAAGCATGTTTTATATTTAGGAGAAAGAAACTTTTTCTCTTAGGATACAGAATTTTTCTTTCGTAGCCCTGAGGATTTCGAAGCTACGGATGCGATTGGAGACAGGTGTCGGGTGAGGTGTTTTTGCGGAATATCATAAATTAATGTTCGCAAAGACACCTTTTTTGCTCAGAAATTCGTATATTTGCAAAGGAAAACAAAATAATATGGCAAGGATGCAAGATGTCTGACATAAGCCTTACCCAACAACGGGCTCTGCTGCAAACGGAATATGCCTACGAGAAGGAGGAGTTTCAACGGCTCACCGAGGCTACCGGAATAGACAGCAAGGTGCAGCGCGGAATGGCGTGGTTCCCGCTCACGCTGGGACGCAGTTACCATAACTCGCTGGACCAACTGGTGGTGGAGGTCTATAAGGCACTTCCCTCTAACTCCGCCGTGAAGGGGGAGAACAGAAGGGGGAAAAACTCCTCTTTAAGGGAAAGACTGGAAGAGTCTGAAGGTTTAGAGGGGTCAGACCCTTCTCTCTTTGAGCCAGGCAAGCCAGTTTGCTTCTTCACGGAGGATGCTTCGGGCTACCAGCACGGGACAGGCGGGATGCTGCATTACTATAAATTTGTTGCCCAGGTGAGCTTCGTGGAAGAAGACCGTATGGTAGTTGCCCTGCCTAACGCTGATGCCCTGGAACAGTTACGGTCCGCCTATCGCCTGGGAGTGCAGCTGTACCTCGACGAACAGACTTACCGGCTGATGTTCGAGGCGCTGGATGATGTGATAAACGCAAAAACTGGCCGTCTGGCAGAACTGCGAGACATCTTCCACGGCACTATGCCTACGCAGAAGTTCACCTTTGCTCCTGTCAGATTCCCCTGGCTCAACACCTCGCAGCAGGCTGCCGTAAACGAAGTGCTGTGGGCAAAGGATGTGGCTGTGGTTCACGGACCTCCGGGTACAGGCAAGACTACGACGCTGGTTGAAGCCATCTACGAGACTCTGCGACGCGAAAATCAGGTGCTAGTATGTGCCCAGTCGAATATGGCGGTGGACTGGATTGCGGAGAAACTTGTTGACCGCGGGGTGAGTGTGCTACGCATAGGCAATCCCACACGCGTCACAGACAAAATGCTGAGCTTCACATACGAACGGCGTTTCGAGGCGCATCCTCTGTATCAGGACCTGTGGGCCATTCGACGTACCATACGCGAGCTGTATGACTCACGCAACGGAAACAACGAAAATCGCCATCAGAAAATCGCTCGCCTCAAGGACCGTGCAGCCGAGATAGAATTCAGCATCAACCAGACACTCTTCGATGATGCTAAAGTGATAGCATGTACTTTGGCTGGGTCAGCAAACCGTTTGCTGACAGGCATGAAGTTCGGCACACTCTTCATCGACGAAGCGGCACAGGCGCTGGAGGCTGCCTGCTGGATTGCCATCCGAAAGGCGCACCGTGTAGTATTTGCAGGCGACCACCGCCAACTGCCTCCCACCATAAAGAGTCCTGAGGCTCTCCGCGGCGGACTGGACCGAACGCTAATGCAGGCCATCGTGGAGAACAAGCCCAAGGTGGTATCCCTGCTACGCGTACAATACCGGATGTGCGACACCATCATGCAGTTCCCCAACCGCGAGTTCTACGGCGGTATGCTCGAAAGTGCACCCGAAGTGAAATACCGCGGCATCCTCGATTGGGACACAGCTGTGGAATGGATAGAGAGCCAAGACCCGGGCTACGAAATGAGCGACGGGCTTTCCCGTGTAAATCCTGCTGAGGCAGCTTTGACGCTGGAAACGCTTCAGCGATATTTTGAGAAGATAGGCAAGGAACGCATTCTGGAGGAACGTATCGATGTGGGCATTATCTCACCCTACAAGGGGCAAATTCGCCTCCTGCGACAACTGCTGAAGAAAGACCGTTATTGGAAGCCTTTCCGCAGCCTCATCACAATAAACACGGTGGACGGTTTCCAAGGACAGGAACGCGACGTCATCGTCATCAGCCTTGTACGTTCGAATGCAGAAGGCGACATTGGTTTTCTGCGCGACCTGCGGCGAATGAATGTGGCTATCACGCGAGCCCGGATGAAACTCATCCTGCTGGGCGATCGTTCTACATTGTGCCGCATGCCGTTCTACAGGCGTCTGGCAGAGTATATTGATGAACAATGGTGATATACTTCGCCCGCTGTAGAATCAGAGAAACTCATTTCTTCTTTTCATACCAATCACGCAACACATAGAAGGATTTCTTGCGCTGGCCTTGGTCGGAGAAGAGTCCCTTGCGATTGAAGCCGTCCTGGATGCCGGGCAGAGGACGACGGGGCGAACGGAAATCCTTCAATACCCACGGACAGGTTCCGGCTAGGCCCTCAATCTTGTCGAGCATCGCCAAGTTCTCGCGATAGAGGTTCTCCTGGAACTCTTCCGTCCAACGCTGACCTTTGTCGCCATGCAGACCTGCTTTGGCTCCACCGCCGAACTCGCTGATGATGACAGGCTTCTCGTAGGGAATCTCCCACTTCATCTTGGGCGCATCGTTCACGTCGCGATACCAGCCGATATACTGGTTGAAGCTGACCACATCGACGTATTTGTTCATATTGTCCTGCAGACGATTCACATAGTTCGAAGCGCCTGTCACCTCCATCGCCATTGAGATGAGACGGGTGTTGTCAAGGCTTCGTGCTGTGGTGGCCAGACGGCCCAGGAACTTGTCGCGGGCATCGCTGTGGGGTGTCTCATTGGCAAGAGACCAAATAATGATAGCTGCACGATTATGGTCGCGACGAATCATGCTGCGCAATTGGTTTTCGGCATTGGCGTAAGTATTTTCGTTCTGCCACGAAATGGTCCAATAGACGGGAATCTCCGACCAAAGGAGGAATCCCTGCCGCTCTGCTTCACGTACGGCGTGCTCGTTGTGGGGATAATGGGCCAAACGGATGAAGTTACAACCCAACTGACGTGCCCAACTAAGCAGCGTATCGGCATCGGCAGCACTATTGCATCTGCGGCTCGTGTAGGCCGTCTCTTCGTGCGAACATACTCCACGCAGGAAGATGGGCTTACCATTAAGCAACAACTGTCGTCCGCGCGTCTCGATGGTGCGGAAACCTATCTCGTCCTGTATCACCTCATCGCCACGCTCCAACAAAACCTTGTAGAGTTTTGGGTTCTCGGGAGACCACAGGGTTAGTTTAGAGCTGGGAACTAAAAGCTGAGAGTTGATTTGTCCCTTTTCGTTTGTGGTGAATTTCTGCTTCATTTTTAACTCGGGAATAGAGAGTGTGACCTCCTGGCCAGCCTCCTCACGATTCAACACCAGCGAAAAGTTGATTGTGCGCTTTTTGGAATTAGATTCTTGCAAAGAAGTTACAAGGTTCAACGTATAATCCTCGATATAGGTCTCGCCAACAGAAAGCAGCAGCACATCGCGGGTGATGCCGCCATAGTTCCACCAGTCGAAAATCAACGTCGGCACATTGTCCGCATGGCGCTTGTTGTCCACTTTCACGATGACGAAGTTCTTGCCCTCTTTTACCAGGTCGGTTACGTCGTAGCAGAAAGGCGTGAAACCACCCACATGCCGTCCCGCCATCTTGCCATTCACATAGACGATGGCATCGTAGTTCACCGCTCCAAAATAAAGCAGCCGCCTTGATTTTGAATTATCAATCGTAAAATCTTTCTTAAACCACACAGTTCCCTCATACAGGAACAACTGTTCATCCTGTGTATTCCAGTCGCCAGGCACACGCATCGTGGGACATGCATCGAAGTCATACTCCACCAAATCCGAGGGCCGCTGCGGCTTGGCATTCACGAAGTATCCCCAGCGAGTGGGATTCATACGGTAGTCGTAGTAGCCTTGCTCCTGCTGATCGACAAAATAATTCCAGTCGCCATTCAGCGACACACTCTGTCTGGCATACACATTCTGTGGTGCCGGTACTTCTGTCTGAGCCTTCACACCAATTGCGGCTATGAGGGCTAGTGTCATCATGATATTCTTTCCGTTCATAATATTAAGTATATGATTTGTGATTGCAAAAATATACAATTATTTCGAATTATTAGCCGACCAGCATAAAGATTTCGCCTTTTCCATCAGAATTGTCACGAATAATTGACCAAGTCGGTTAGTTCCCATCGGGCTTCGTCATATTTTGTTTGTCTGCAGGATACCATCGGAATGCATCTGGAGCGTCGGGATGGAAAGGATCAAAATCCTGCCAGTCTTCACGCAAATGTTGAACGAAGGGCAAACCCAGCTGTTTCATCCCCATTACCACCATCTTTGCCACTTCGTAGGCTCCGTAGGGATTGAAGTGGGTATTATCCTCCAGAGCTTTTTCCTGCCCTGGGAAGGTGTTAGCAGGATAATGAACCAATGCTTTCTTGCTGCCCTCGAATCCAAGAGTTTCGAAAAAGTCGCGTGTCATCTCGTGTAACTCAATGACCGGCACGCCCTCCCTCCTAGCCACATCGCGCATAGCATCGGGATAATCGCCGTGAGTCTCCAGAATCTTCGTATGGGTGGCATCGTCGAAGCGACGGCGTTGGGTAGGAGTAACTAAAATTGGATTGCCACCTGCACCTCGCACCTGG
>JAGCNQ010000186.1 GCA_017645845.1 Bacteroidaceae bacterium | reverse complement strand
TGCTGAATGCCCATAACACTGCACCAAGGGCTGCCATCCATACGCGGAAATCAAATGCACGCAGCATGATATAGAAGCCCAGCAGCATCATGAAGACGTATGCCGCATAGGCCGAGAGTCCGGGCAGACCAAGCTGATAGACTCGCTCCAAACTGCTCAGTGTCTCAGTGCTGCGATAGCTGGGACTCATCTGATAGGTCGGCATTCCGCAGAAGAGCGTATTGGTCCATCGGGTACGCTCGCCGTTATGTGTAGCGCGGTATTGCTCCATCTCCACACCGCTACCTACACCGCCAGTATGATCGTGACCCGTCAGGACAAGCCCATCGCGAATAGGCACAATGAAATACACACCGCTGACAGCTACAAAGAACAGAACTGCCAGCACATCGGGAAGAAAACGTTTATAGTTCATAGTCCTTATTTATGAGTTCATGGTTTTATTCTTGTTCATAACTCCTTTTTCTGGTTCATGCAGAATTTCAACTACCTCTAACTATGAACTATGAGCCATGAACTGAAAAAGGCTGCACGAATGCAGCCTTTTTTCTTTCCAGCGGAGCTGCGTAGATTACTTACGCAGGCCGAGAGCTTTGACAATTGCACGATAGCGGTTGATGTCGCGAGCCTTCAAGTAGTTAAGCAGGGCGCGACGTTTGCCGACCAGACCTGTCAGTGCACGCTCGGTGCTGTGATCCTTACGGTTCTGCTTCATGTGCTCAGTCAGGTGAGCAATGCGGTAACTGAACAGAGCAATCTGGCTTTCAGCACTGCCGGTATCGGTAGTACCCTGACCATACTTGCCAAAAATCTCTTCTTTCTTAGCTGAATCTAAGTACATAATTTTGTTTGTTATGTGTTGAACTTGTTTGTCGAACAGCACCTCTCGTCGGCACTGTTTCGCAAATGCGGGTGCAAAGATACAACAAAAAAGTGAATAGTGAATAGTGAATAGTGAAAAATTATTCGCTTTCCTGTGTTTTTTCTTCTTTTGCAGAAGAATGAGAGGAGTCCGGCAACGGATTCTTGTTCCCAACCTTCATCAGCATAACACCGATGAATATCCATATTAACTCGCGAACGCGGCAAATAATACTTACAAAGAAACCTTGCTCTACCGTCAAGCCCATTGCAGCTGTTGAGATTGCAAAGCCGCCTTCCTGTACGCCAAGCTGCATAGGCAGGAAACCTATCAGGTTGGAAAGAAGTGAAGTAAGCGAGACGATAAGGATGGAATATAGGAAAGTAAGAGTGATGCCATCAAAGCCACCCCCACAATCAATGCCAAAGAGGAGCAGCATAAAAAGCACCTCTGCACTTTGCACAATACGCGACAAGTACTCCAGTCCCAATGCTACATAAAAATGGCGGCGGCTTTGCTGGTGCAAGGCTGCTATCTGGGCATCAACATTATGCAGGGCCTCGGCATGAACCTCCAGGAAGCGCTCGCTCCACCCCTTCAGGCGAGGCAAGTGACCAATCCATCGGATGACTTTCACGACAAGTCCATAGCGATACCCTCTCGAGAAGAGATAGAAGGCTATCAGGCAGAAAACGACGATGATGCCTAACACGATGCCGACAGTAGTATCGAAGGGAAGGTTGCCTGCCGCTGCAAGCGCCAAATAGAGGAAAACGGAAGTAAACCAAAACCAGAAATGAGCAAAGACATGCATCATGGCATACAGGATAACCGAGGAGGTGGCATGCTGCTTGGACATGTTCTTGCTCAGTTCCATGATGCGATAGGGTTCACCACCCAAACCGCCGACCGGTGTAGCATAGTTGAGGGCATAGCCTGTGATGGTCAGTTTATAAATGCGCCAGAAGCCGACACGCTCGTCAGAATCTGTGTTACCCTGAATAACACTCATCCACGAAAGGGCATTGATACCATAGACAACAATCCAGATACCTACTATGGGAATGAGCCAAAAACCCGCGCGGCAGAGATGCCCCCAAAGTTCGACGAAGCTGACGTCGAAGGTGAAGAGCATGACTACTACGGCAGCAATACCGCAGAAGAAGAAAATGTTATTCCAATTCAATTTCATGCCGCGATTCTCTCCCTTACCTTTCGACAGAACGCCTCGTGATGGCGGTTAATGCAATAGGTGAGAAGTCCCAGGCAGAAGATCTCGAAGAGGAAATTGCAAGCGGGCAGGTCAATGAGGCAGAAGAGAAAGAACATGCCTGTACGGAAATTGAATGTGAGCATTGCATTCCAGGGCATGATGCGCCTTGACTCGCGGAGAAGTTCCCCGCGTATCTCATCGGGCATATTGCCTGCACTGCCATACTTCTCGCGCAACAATGTCATAAGTTTCTGGAACTCGGGCGTCGTCTTCTCCTGCATGCGAGTATACTCAACATACGTCTTTAGGAAGTACTTCCAGAGGCGGTTGCCTTCTGCAGGTGTCTCATCATAGACTTTTTGTTGTTGCTCGGAGGTGTCCAGCTCGCTACCCTTCTCACCTTTAATCATAAAGAGGTGAATCTGGATATAATAGTCGGCGACACGCTGCTGACCGCCCATGCCGACAAAGCCCGAGTAGTGGGCTAATACAGCGACAATGGCGGTGGCAATAAACACATTCAACTCAGTTTCCGGGATACCCAGAAAACCGAACTCCAACGAATGATGATTGTAGAAGCGGAATATGATGGCATAATATATGGGGATGAACCATACGAAGCCCGCCATTCCGTCGAGAATGCGCCCCAAGCGACTCTTCTTGCCTGTCAAGCGAGCCAACTGTCCATCTGTACAGTCGAAGACATCTGCCATGCAAAGCAGGAGGATGCCAATAACGTTGAGCCAGAAACCATGCCAACCTTCGTAAACAAAGCTTCCATGATAGAAGAAGATACAACTGGCAGCACCAATAATCATTGAGAGAATGGTGACAGTGTTGGGATGTATGTCGAGCTTTGCAAAGAATAATGCCCAAAGATAACTAAAAGGCCGTACTGCGCGGTAGTCAAGCCAGTCTTCCGTCTCGGAGGACTTGAGCGTAGCCATGTATCTTTTCTTAAAGTCTTGTAACATATTTCTGCTTTAGGATAAATGTCCAATCAAATTGCAAAAGTACAACATCTTTTTCAATAATACCACATCTTTCCTGGTTTTTTTTGTTTTGTTTAGCGGTTCGGGATAAAAGTCGTACCTTTGACTTATCAGTCGAAAATACTTCCGCTTGGAAATAAAAGAAAAATATTTTGATTTCTTTTTGTATTTCGCTCGCTTATTCGTACCTTTGTGCGCCAAAACTAAAACGACATAAGATAATGAATTATCTAGACAGAAACGAATTCAATTTTGAACCATCCGAGAAGGTTATCGAGGCCATAAAGAATTTTGACCCACGCACACTTTGCTTCTATACCCGCATCTACGACCAGGGGAAGAAGAGTGTAGTCAGCGTGCGTTTAAGCGAGATTTATGGTGTTCCTGAGGAGCAGGTTCTGATAGGCTATGGCGGTGAGGAAATGCTCAAGAATGCCATCCACTATTACCTGATGAAGGGTGACAATAAGACTATTCTCATTCCCGAGTTTTCCTGGTGGTATTACAACCGTGTGGCTGGGGAATGCGGCGGTTCTTTCGAGATGTATCCGCTCTATGAGACTGGTGATACCTTCGCATACAATGTGGATGAAGTCATTGCCTATACCAACCGTATTCATCCGCGGATGCTGCTTCTGGCATCGCCCAACAACCCTACCGGCAACAGCCTGACCAGCGAGGAGATTAGCCGTATCATGGATAACATTCCATCTGATACAATGGTTCTTGTCGATGAGGCTTATGCTTCCTTCATTACGACCGATGTAGACTATATTGCTCCCTTGGTGAACAAGCACAACAACCTCATTATTTCCCGCACACTTTCCAAGTTCTATGGCCTGCCAGGCCTGCGCGTTGGCTTCGCCTTCATTGGCCCGGGTCACGATCAGTTTCTCAGCTACAGCAATAAGTATCTTGGTTATAACCGTTTCTCCGAGGCAGTTGCACTTGCCGCACTTGACAGCGATGAGCATTACCGCAAAGTAGCAGACGAAATGGAGTGGGACCGCCAGCTTTTCAAGAAGGAATTAGGCAATAAGCCTGGCTTCAAAGTTTATAAGAGTGTGGCTAACTTCATCCTCATAAAATACCCGACTGCCATCAAGGAAAAGCTGCAGAAGGCTCTTGCCGATCAGAGTTACAAGATAAAGTTCATGACGGACAAAGGGCTGGAGGATTGCCTGCGTATCACCCTCGGTCGTCGCGAGCAGATTCAGACCGTCGTAGATACCATAAAGAGCGTGACTCCCTAACCTCCTTTATGGGGAACAACGGTCTATATTCAATTTAATATTCAATGAAGGCCATCATTCTTGCTGCGGGAACGGCATCGCGTCTACGGCCGCTTACGCTACACACTCCGAAGTGCTTGCTTAAGGTAGGCGAGCGCACTTTGTTGCAGCGCTCCATGGATGCTCTCATAGGAAGTGGCATCCGTGAGTTCGTCATTGTGACAGGCTATTTGCACGAGAAGATTGAGGACTTCGTTAGTCAGGTTTACGGAGAAAGTATCAGCGTCCGTTTCATCCACAATAAGGATTTCGAGACGACCAACAACATTTACTCCCTTTGGCTTGCCCGCCCTGAAGCCGAGGAGGAAGAAGTGCTTCTGCTCGACAGTGACCTACTCTACGACGGACAGATAGTGGAGCGAGTCCTCCAGGATAAACACGAGAATGTGCTTACACTTATCCGGCATGAATTGGGCGAGGAGGAGATGAAAGTTGTGATGGATGCCCGGAGAAACATCACTGAGATTAGTAAGACTTGCGACCTGGCTTTGGCCGCAGGAGAGAGCCTTGGCATAGAGCGAATGGGCAAAGCCTACACCGCTGCTCTTTATAAGGAGTTGGACGTTATGATGAACGAGGAACACCTCGAAAACACATTCTATGAACTGGCTTTCCAGCGGCTCATTGCCAAGGGAGTCCCCTTCTCTGTCCTGGATGTCACTGACTTGTTTTCCTGCGAACTTGACACGGTCGAGGACTTCGAGAACGCCAAACAACGCATACCCGCGCGCCTTTACTAAACAATTTTATAAGCAAATTAAAAGCAGCAAAACTAGAGCTGTATTTTTAATAGAGAGAAGGAGGGCAGTTGGCCCTCCTTCTCTCTATTCATATTATAGGATACGAGTCTATTCCTCGCCCCAAATGTCCCAGCTTTCATCTTCCTTTGTGAGAGCTTGGCTGCCGTCAACAGAGGTTGTGCTGCTGATAATCAGACTCTCGGCAAGCATTTGCACTGCCTGAGCCTCATCTACCTTCAAGGCAGGAATGATATAAGACTTCTTCATTACTTAAGGACTTTTTTGCCATTGATAATGTTAATACCTCTCTGAACCTTGTTGAGACGCTGACCTGCGACATTATAGATAGCCTCGTTAAGGTTAACGTTAGCGTCAAGGTTGCTCAAGCCTGTTGCACCATCTTCTTCGAGGAGGTATGCCTTAACATCAGAACCGGGGAACTCCAGGTAACCCTTGCCTGCGGCGATTGTGCTACCGGCTATGGCCTTATAGAAAGCTACTCCCTCATTTCCATCGGCCAGGATGTACTGCGATCCATCGGCTGTAACAGGGGCCAAGGCTGGCTTCAACAGGTTGACAGCTATGGGAGCAGGAGCAGCGGCGGCAGCCTGCAAAACGTAAGCGCCTTCCTCGCCCTTCAGCACTACAGCTTCACCGGCAGGTGCCTCTGTGACAGGCTCCAAGCGGGCATAACCTTCCCTGGAAGATTCGGTGACGGCAAAGGCCTCAACGGAAGAAGCTGAGAAATCAATAGCCTTCTCGGTTACATAGGTAGCATAGCCCACAGAAGATATGAAAGCGACATTATTTTCGGGCAGCACCTCTGTACCTTCTGCACCGAAGTTGTCGAAGCAGAAGTAAGCGGGCGTGTTCATGCCCCAATCACTTGTATCGCTGCTGTTCAGCTCGAAACCAATCTTGGCAACTGCGCCGAGACAGGAGAGGTCAACATAGCACCAGTCATTGATGATGTAGGCAGTAGCTTCGTCACGCAGGTCTGCAAGGTAGTAGTCCTTCGTGCCTGTCACTTCATCATTTGCATCATAGCCTGTAATGGTCAGTTTGAACCAGTCGCCCTTCTCAAACTTCTTGGCAAAACTGTCCCCGTACGCCATTGAGGTGTAGGCATAGCTGCTGTTGGTGATGTAGAAGCCGGGGATGACAACGGGTTCGTCGGAGAGTGGAGTGACGTAGCAAGGACCATTGAAAGCTGCGGCAAAGGCAACACCGTATGTTGCAGAGCCGTCATAGCCGCCACCAACAATGTTGTTCCACTGGTCGTCAAGCGTCTCGTACTTGGTCTCGGTGCGGTTAGCATAGCCGAACCAGTACCAGTAGTCCCAATCACTCATGCAGCCATGGGCAAACTCATAGTCACCGCTGACGAACTCTGTGCGCTCGTCATCATCCTCTGTTGCGACACTGATATGTCCATCGGCAGGTACCTCAAGTTCCTCGAAGGTGGCCACCTCAAGAGGCAATGCAACGTTCTTCTCGGGCAATACCTCTGTGCCCTCTGCACCGAAGTTGTCGAAGCAGACGTAGCCGGGCGTATTCATACCGTAAGCGCCTGTGTCGCTGCTGCTCAGCTCAAAGACAAGCTTGGCAACTGTACCAAGGCAAGAGAGGTCAACATAGCGCCAGTCGTTGATAATATAAGCATTCTTTGCATCGCGCAGGTCGGCAAGGTAATAGTCCTTGGAGCCTGTCACCTCATCGTCGGCATCATAGCCGATGATGGTCAGCTTGAACCAGTCACCTTTCTCGAACTTCTTGGCAAAGCCATCGCCGTTCGTCATCGATGTATAAGCATAACTGCTGTTGGTGACATAGAAGCCAGGAACCACAGCAGGATCGGTAAGAAGCGTGACTTCGCAAGGACCATTGAAAGGTGCAGCGAAGGCAACGCCGTAGGTTGCGGAGCCGTCGTAGCCGCCGCCCACGATATTGTTCCACTGATCGTCAAGGGTCTCGTACTTGGTCTCTGTGCGGTTAGCATAGCCGAACCAGTACCAGTAGTCCCAATCGTGCATGCAACCGCTGGCAAATGCATAGTCACCGCTCACGAAGAACTCGCGTTCATCGTCCTCCTCTGTGCCGACACTGATATGTCCGTCAACAGGATCCGTAATGTCCTGAATGTCCTCGAAGGTAGCCACGGCAGGAGCAGTGGTAGGAACGTCAACAGGCAATTCCAAAGCAGGCACACGTCCGAAGACTGCACTTTGAGAGATAGCGGTGAAGTTGGGAGCACGACCTGTCGTCTTCGATGTGAAACGATGGTTGCCCACGGGGTCGCCAAAGCCACTGATGCCCATCACGCCGTCGGTGAGTTCGATTGTAGCGGCAGTCCAGTCCTCAGGTACGGTGAAGGTGACAGCCTGGGCGGTTGGCGTAGAGGCCACCTTGTACTGATTGCCCTTGCCGTTCTTCACGGTAAGGCCTTCGGAAGCCTGCTTGTATGCTACGAAGGCATTGAAGTTGTGGATGCCTGCCAGCTTGTTTGCGGGATGGTAGAGGCCGCTGTACTGTACGGTTACGGCATCGCCGGGCTTGACGCTCTCAACGACTTCTTCACCCACCAGGATGTCGCGGTGGCAAGGCTTAGCAGTGATAATCTGGTAAACGCTCTTGCCATCGGCACCTGTCAAGCAAACAATGTTACGTCCTTCGGTAAGGCGAACGGTATAGCTGCCGTCAGCATTAGCGGTAACGCCCTCGGCAGAGAAGCCGGTATAGGAAGCAGCGTTGGTGCCAATGACGGGACGAGCCAGTGTGACGGAGGCTACTCCTTCAGGTGTGAAGGTATAGTCGAAGCCTTCCTCGGTATCAAGGTAGTAGAGTACGTCGAACTCAGCATCAACATTCTCTATAGACATCTTCGTGTCAACGCCGTTTGCTTGCGTCAGATAGTCCTCGTTGATGATAATGTTGGGAGTGATATTTGTAGCAGCCTGACCTACAGTCACGACGAAGACACCAGTATTCTCTGGCCAGATGGCGCCCCAGTCGCTGCCGCCAATGAAGGGCTTCAGAGTGGCACCATCGTATTGGTCAAGGTGGATGGCGTCGTAGGTGACGAGCACGATGGCTGTTCCCTCGCCTACTGCTGTCAGCAGTTCATTCTCGACCTTCACGACGCTGTTGTCCTCCTGCCCGTTCAGGCCCAGGACAGTGAAGTGGAAGTCGGGTTCGATGAAGTAGTTGTTGGTGATGCTCTCGATGAGCTGCCAAGTACGCATAGGCAGGATGTCGTAAGTGTCGCCTACGTTAGCGAGCTGGAGGTGTCCGCGTTCGTTGATGTTCAGGAATAGGTCGCCCGTGTTGTAGCCTTCGTTCGAGGTGACGTCGTGGTCGATGAACTTCGGACTCTTAGCCTCCATGTCGGCGTCGGTGAAAACGAGCTCGGGACGCTTGGTCTCGTCGGTGCTCATCGTGAAAATACCGCCAAGAGTCAGTTTGCCTTCCTTGCTGACGCGGTAGTTGTACTTCTGCTTGTCACCGAGCTTGAAGGTATAGACTGTGCCGTCTCCGCTAACGCTTTCAGGCAGAACCTCCTTGAACTTCACGAAGTGTGCGGTCTTTGTGCCAAGGAAGAGGTTTGCTCCGGCAGGAACGGTGATGCTGTACATTGCGCTCATCGGGGCCTCAGCACTAATGGAAGCGTTGAACGTCACAGTGCCTGTGTAGCTTGCCGGCAGATAACCTTCTGTCTGACGGGCTTCCGAGGGAATGATGTCGAGATAGTAGGTGTTTCCGCTGAAGACGAGGAACATCTTGTGCCCGTTCGTGTATTCTCCCGGAGTTGTGTTGACCTCGCCTCCTTCCTTATCGGTGACCTTGAGGTCGAAGGTGTAGTCGGTGCCATAGACCCAATCGCTGTTCTTCACGGTAATCTCGGGAGAGAAGATGGAGAAAGCAGTATGGTCGGCATCGATGTCAAGCTGGATGGTGCCGCTCACGGTGGTGCCGTCAGCAGCCGTGCCTGTCAGCAGGTAGCTTCCCGCTTCGGCCTGGAAGGTGTACTTGTTGCTTGTAGGCTCTCCTACCTCAACAGCTTCGTTTGTATTCATGTTGACAAGGCTCTGGATGAGCTTAGTCTTGGCATTCATTGTTACAGTCACGTCCACTGTCGTCTTTTCGAAGCGCACCTTGATGTTGTCCAGTGCCACATAGCCTGGCGTGTTGAGTCCCCACTCGCCTTCCAGGTCGGCGCTGCCAGTGACGTAAGTACGGAGCGATTTCACCTTGCCAAGTGACGTGAGGTCAACGCTCGTCCACTCTGTAACAAAGTTACGGCCATCGGCCAGCAGGAATGTCACCTCGCTGGTAGTCCCGTCTTCGTGTGTTCCCTCAAAGTGAACTACAAACTGGCTCTCGTCAGTAGCAGCTGGAGCAAAGCCATCGCCGTTGGTGAGAGAATTGAGCACATAAGCAGTGTTGATAACATCTACCGACTCAATGACACGCGCCTTGTCGTCAGAAAAGTAGAAAGGCGTACAATTGGTAAAAGATGGATAGCCCTGCAGGTTGACGGAGTTGAACACCACGACAAACTGATTGGTGCTTGTTGCCAAAGGAATACTCAGCTGGCGTTCGTAGTTAGCCTGACTGAAATCTTCCAAATAATAGTTGGAGATAGCAGCGCCACCGCTCCAGAACTCAATGCCCTGCAGTCCGTCCCAGACAAGTTCCGTGTTGCCTTCGTCGTACCACATGTAAGTGTCCTTGCCGTCTCCATAGAGGAGCGTACCATTGTACTCGGCACCATCGATGAGCGACGACCAGTTCATCTCGCCCACAACATTGCCAGAGCCACGATAGTCTGCATCCTCAAAGGTGAGCGTCTTCACCTCATAACTCTGTGCACTGGCGCAAAGCGCAGCCAGACAGAGTGTAACTGAGAATAATGCTTTCTTCATGTTGTTTGATTTTAAAATGTTAATAAATAAGGTTGTTATAGAATATCTTTTTCCCGTTCTTGATGTAGATGCCCTTCGGAGCCATTCTTGGATGCTTTTGCACCAAGGCGCGATTGTAGTCGCGGAAGGACCATTGGCGGCCTTGCAGGTCATAGAGAGCCTCGTCAGTTTGAATTTTGAATTTTGAATTCTTTCCATTCCGTCATAGTATCCCTCCGGTGGCAGGGCCAGGAAATGCCCGGGGTTTATATAGACTTTGTGTTTGCCGATAAACCGTCCTTCGGGCGACCACTGGTAAAGATAGCCGGCACCCTCGAAAGAACCTGCATCGGTGCCGTAGATGTAGCCCGTATATGGATTGACGTAGATGCCATAAGGCTGGTTCATGTCCATGAAATCGGCCAGCAATGTACCTGGCAGTGCTTGCTCAAGTCCGCTCTCACCATTTGTACTTATATACGTCCAAGGCTCAATGGTGAGATACGAGAACTCGTATTCGCTGGTGATATAAGAAAAGGAAGAACCGATGGCAAGGAACTTACCGTCAAGCGTCGTCGTGTTGTAAGTGGCTGGATAATCAAATACGACAAAGCATTTTTCATCTTCAAGTGCTTTCTTACAGTCGAAGATAAGGCCGCAGGGAGGTATCTCGTAGTAGTCACCAGGCGAGTTGATGCACAGATAGCGCCCGCTTTGCGACATCTCGCCATAGAGGTTGGGGATGCCTGTGTCAACAGTCTTTTCCTCTGTCATCGTCTCGGCATTGATGATGCTCACCGTTGTTTCGTGCTCGTGCCCTTCCTCAAAAGCATAGCCGCCGGTGTTGGCGATGAAGAGGCGACCGTCATAGAGGGCAATACCCTCGGGCTCGTAGCCCACCTCGCAGGTTGCCACCACCTTGAAGTTGCTGAGGTCTATCTTTGCCACGAAGCCTTTGTCGAAATATACCGTGCCGTTGATTGTCTCGCACTCATGACCGTAGCTGGTGACATAGACATAGCTGCCGTCGGTGCATAGCCTGCGGTTGTTGGGGATGTCCTCCGTAGCAGCCACAGCGGCACCGCCGGGAGTGATGAACTGCACGATGTTCGACCAGTTGACGGCGATGGCAATGAGGTTGTCATTGACCCTGATGATGTCGTTGGGTGTATCGCCTATCTTGTAACCGTTCACATCGCGGAACCATTGGTTGCTCACTATCTCTCCGTTCTCGAAGTAGGTGACACGTCCGTTGTCAGCTTGCCACATCCCCTCGTTCAGCAGGATAATCTTCTCCTGCGCCGCAGCGATGACAGACGACAGACAACAGACGAAAAACAACAGAAGTCCTTTATTCTTCATTTTCAATTCCTAATTCTTATTTCTTAACTCTTAATTCTTAATTATATCATATTCCCACCGACAGTGTCAGCTTATAGTTCCTGCCGGGCATGGGGTAGCGCGGCAGGTGTTCGTATTGAATGTCGAGCACGTCGCACACCTCGAGGCAGAGACCAAGCGAAACCTTTTGTATGTTGTGGGTATAGGAAAGCTTCATGTCAATATTATGATAAGGCTCCAGGATGTCTTCAGGGTCGGCCTTGCTCCACATACGCTCACCCACATAGAGGTAAGAGGTGGTGAATTGCAGCGAGCGCCAACCCGCAATGGCAGTGACGCCCGTCGAGAACGTGGGCGAGTAGCAGATGGGCTTGTCGTACATGTCTTCATCCTCGGGGTCGGTGCGGTCAACGTCCCTTTGCCAAGTGATGGAGTTGAGCAACGAGAAGTTCCAAGGCCCTTTTGCGTAGTGACCCTTTATCGTAGCGTTCAACCCACGGCAGAAGGTATAGCCGTAGTTCATCATCGACCACGTATAGGTACCCTTCAGCGGCAGGCAGACAATGCGGTTCTCAATCTTGTTTATATAGGCATCTGCCTGAACAGCCACAGACCATTGTCTGTTGTCTGTTGTCTGTTGACTTTCCCTTCGGCCGTCGAGCCTTGCTTGTCTGTTGTCTAAGTGATATTCCACGCCCAGGTTCCACTGCTTGGTCTCTTCGGGTTTCAGGTTGCGGTTGCCCACCTGCGTATAGTAGAGGTCATTGAGTGTGGGAGCACGGAAGATTTCCTTGTACCACCCGCGCAGCGTTATATTATATAATGTATAGGCCAGCGACACTGCCGGCGTCCATCTGTCGAGCGGGTCGGCGGCACCCACATGTGCGAAGGTCCAGTCGCTGTAACGCTGATGGAGCAATGATGCCGCTGCCTGGATGTCGTGCCAGTTTATCTGTGTTGCAAACACCAGTTTCTGGTCAACGCGCTTCACATCGTCGAACCGCTTCAGGTCGGCACGCAGGATGCTGTAACGGGCATCATAGCTCGTCGAGAGCGACAGCCAGGACAAGGGTGTGAACGCTGCGCACAAGGCACCATACACGTCCTGCTGCCGGTAGTGGTTATTCACGCGGGCAGTGTTCTGGTTCTCGGGATAATCGGTGCAGTAGCGCAGATACTCGTTCGTGTATTTGGTGTTCGCCTTGAAGAGGAACCACTTGAAGAAGCGCTCCTGATAGCTGGCTTGCGCGAAGAAGTCTCGGTCCCATTCGCGACCCACGTTCGTATATTTGTCGCTCAATCGGCGCACGATGCCTCCCGGACAACCGCGCTCCGAGTCGTAATAATAGATATGTGAAGAGAAGCCGCCGTGGAACAGTGCTCCCTCTATGCGTCCGTAGCGGATGTCGCTGTTGGCGCGGTGGCCTATGGTGTCTTCAAACTGCGAGTGGTAGTGGAAGGGATAGTCGCCGCGCGAGGTGCAGTACTCACCGTCGATGAATCCCTGCCAACCGCGCCAGTTGAACTGACCGTTGAGCTTCGCCATCCAGGTGTGGAACGAGGCGTTGCGCAGCTGCACCGAGAGCGAGTCGTGGGCAGGGCGGCGCGTCTGCAGATAGACGGTGGCACCCGATGCGTACTCGCTGGCCGACTGGCAGTAGTCAAGTTTGTTGGCGTTATAGAGCGACACCGACTCCATCGACGAGAGGGAGAACTTGCCCAAATCGACCGTACCGTTCTGGGCGTTCGTGATGCGGATGCCATCCACATAGACACCCACATGCTGGGCACCCAGCGAACGGACATTTATGGTCTTCAGGCCTCCCAAGCCGCCGTAGTCCTTTATCTGTACACCTGAGAAGTATTTTAGTGCATCGGCAACCGACGTCGTGCTGAGCGCCTGCAGGTCAGCACCGCTCAGTGTCTGCGAAGTGGCAATAGTGCGGAGGGGTTGCTTGGAGGTGACCGTCACCTCGTACAGCTCCCGTATGCTGTCAGTTGGATTCTGCGCACTGGCACTTGCTGTCGCAGCAAATGCCAATACGATAGCCAGAATCACTCGCAGATAGTAATATTTCAATGTATAGTACATAGTTATGAATGCATAGTCATAATGTCATAATGCGTCCGCAAGGGACACATCATACGCCATACATCGTACTTCGCACATCGTACATCGTACATCGTACATTTCATGCTTTTTGCTTCATCCTTGTCCCGAGGATGGATTGTTTCTTAGCGAAATGGCAGGTTTCCTGGCTTTTGCCCGGCAGCGCGTCTTCCCAGGGGGAGGCCCCAGTGACGTTTGGTGCGCTGCACGCAGAAGGCAATTACAGTAGCGGGCACTGCTCCGGTCTCGCACCGGATTCCCTCTCTACCCTCGCCCTCATCGTATATCGTTAAGGGTCTGGGTATCACCAAATGCGCTGCAAAGATACAACAAAAATTGAAAAGTGAAAAGTGAAAAGTGAAAAAAATTATCTATGAGCACAAAAATAGCGGCGGCTACCGTTTCCGATAGCCGCTGCTTTCATTGGGATGTTGTTGAAGCCGTTGCACAATTTACCGCTTCCTAACTGGGCGGATGGGATGACCTTGGTATCGACTGCTGCTGCGCGAGTCGCAGCCCATCCCACTGAATTTTAGGGAAAATGCCATGGGGCTGGTGTTCGTGTCGAGCGAACGCGACCAGTAGTAGCCTTCGGACTCTGGAGAATAGAGATTCACATCGACGCGGCAGCCCGCAGCGGGCAGGAAGATCCTGTTCAGGTTGGTTCCTATAATCTGAAAGCCGTTCACGCCGTTCAGTGTCGTCCAATTAACCGATTGGCAGCTGTGGAGCAACTCCATTATCTGGTCATAGCTCGGCATCTGCCAGTCGCTGCCCCAGTTAGCCGTTGCTGCATCGTCCTCAGGCAGAAGCTCTGTCAGGTTATCTGTGAAGCCGTTGTAACCATAACTGCTGTCTGCACAATACTTCGTTAATGCAGAGGGAGAGCCGTTGCAGTACTGGTAAGTTTCAAAGCTGTAGAGATTTTTCGTCGTTATCTCGCCCCAAGCGAAGTAGTCGCCATATTCCTCAGGAGTGTCAGCGCCCACGTTGCACGTCGCCCACAAAGTGCCTGAAGGCAAGCCGAGATCAACATACTCTCTCTCTGTAACGTGCATTTGAAATGTCGGTTGATAGAACATGCCGGCTTGCAGATGCGCGCTGGCGGTCTTTTCATAGAATTTCCCATCAGTGGTCTTCGCCCTGAACTTCGTACTATTACTTGAGGGCAGCATCGCCACATAGACAGACGCCGTCGGGGGGGTAGTGGTGACGTTTATCACTTGTCTCGTGGCGAGGTCGGTGATGGCGAGTTTTTCGATGTTGGTGATGGCTTGGTCGCTCTCGTCCGTGAACTGGAACTTGCAGATGGCGAACTGGTTCACGAGCGTAACGGTGCCGTTGGGCTGTGCCGTCCCGCCGTAAACAACGATGTTTCCCTCAGCAGAAGCGACGTCGAGATTACTGCTCAGCGTGGCGAGTGTGCCGTCCTGACTGCTGAGGAGGTCGCTCCTGAGTCCGCTGCCGTCGGCTGCCGAAGCAGGATAGATGAAAGTGACCGCCTGGTTGTTGGGCGTGTCCAAAGGCAGCGTGGCTGTGACGGTAGCATTGCCGCCATCATCGACATCGGTGACCGTTGCCGTGTACTTGTTGCCACCAAAGATGATGGCAATCTCTTCATCCACGGCCCACGAGGCGGTCAGTGTGCCGTCGCCCGGGTCGTTGAGGGCGCGTGTGGTGCCGTTCTTCACGCTGAAGACTGCGGTGAAGGTGATGCCGTCCGTGACGGGTTGATTAGATTCGGGTTCGACAATCTCGTCGTTGCTGCATGCCGAAAAAGCCAAGGCCGTCAGCAGCAAAGTGCATAAAAACTTGAAGTCTTTCATTGTTCCTATTGTTAATGTGTGAATATTCTTATTAATTAATCCCAGCCGTCGCCCCCAAAGCCATAGCCCGAGCGACTGCCTACATTGGAATCGTCCCAGCCTGCGCCAGGACCATAGCCGGTACGTCCGCCGACACCTGAGCCGCCGAATCCGCTGCCGCCGTCGCCATAGCCGGAACGACCGCCCAGACTTGAGTCGTCATAGCCGTCGCCACCATTGCCGTAGCTGCCGCGGCCGCTAATGTTCATCAGCTGCCCCGCGTGTTGCAGTTCCACGACCGTCATCACAGGTTCCTCGTAAGGTTTCATTTCCATAATGATTGTTGGATTTGTTGTTGGTTCTCTGATTCTCAGCTGCAAAGATACAACAAAAATTAAGAATGAAGAATTAAGAATTAAGAATTATCACTAGTGTCCACTAAAAATGGACGAGTTAAAAATTAAATAAATTAGGTTCACCTGAACCGCTTCGGTCTTTGTCATTTTTGAATATAGTTTTGTCGAAGAGATCTCGTAGATGCGTTGTGTCAGTGAGTGACATGCTGAGGATTTGCAGTACCTCATAGGTACTTCTGTCCAATCGCATATCATGCTGCACAATGGCAACCAGACAGTAGGCGCAGATGGCAGAAT
>JAGCNQ010000185.1 GCA_017645845.1 Bacteroidaceae bacterium | reverse complement strand
GCCCCACTAAGCGGCCTTTCAGCGTCCTCACTAACTCGGTGAGATTCATACCCTTGTACGTGCCTTCGGCAACTATGCTCTCGCTGCCTTTGACATCGGACACCTCCCAGCTCTCGCCTACACATTCCAGTGATGTGTCTATGTGCTTGAAAGAAGCCAGCCGGTTGCCGCCCCACAATGTCTGTTTCAGCAGCGGATTGAATCTTATGAATTCCAATTCCATGGTGTTTTGTTTGGAGGCCGCAAAGTTACTGCTTTTATACGAACTGGCCAAAAATGCGAACATAATTCTTCTGAATCCCATTGAAAAAGGAACATCCCTTAGCGTAACTACTCAGCCCCCTACCGCGACCGGCTGTGTTCTGGCCTCACATACGGTGGGCTTTAGAGATAAGTGGCACTTTTCTATGGGATAAGAGGCACTTTTCTCGGTGATAAGTGGCACTTATCACCACCACAGGAGTAAGAATGGAATGAAAAGGCAAGGACCGGTAGCGAGGTCTGAGTAGATTCTGTGCAAATTTCCAAATTTCGCACAAGAAAAATAGGACATTTTAACAAAAGGGAAAAAGAAAGGCTATAGCTGCAAAGAATTATCCTCTTGACAGTCAGCCAAGATTCTCCGCTTCTCTGCAATATGTTTTTTTCCTGCTTTTTCTTTGGCTGTTCGTGCTTTTTGTTGTACCTTTGCAGCCACTAAGGGAAGTCACTGGTGCCAGTCGCCAGTTCTGTACTATCTCGTGTGGCTGTACTTGACGGTGCAGCCACTTTTGTTAGAAAGGCGGCTGCCCATTCTCGCCAGTGGCATTCCAATCTACAGGCTCATTAGTGTTTGGAATACAGTCTTCCTGCGTGTGGTCCGGCGTATGCTCCTTCTTTCTCGGCGTACTGGTAACATCCCTTGTCTCGTCATACTCCTCCCCGTTCTTCCACAGTGTATAGATAAGCAGGAGCAGCCTGCGCATGACGGCGGTGATGCCGATCATCTTCTCCTTGGGATGCTTCTGGCATATTCTGTCATAGGCGGCCTTGGCCTGCCTGTTGCAGCGGGCGGCACTCATGGCGGGCATGTAGAGCACGGCGCGTATGTTGGCGTTCCCTTTCTTGGATATCGTATGCTTCGGGTCTTCCTTTCCCGACTGCTTCGCCTTCACGTCCAGTCCGGCATAGCTTGTGAGCTGCTTTCGGTTCTCGATAAGGTGGAAGCCCTGTGTCTCGGCGACGACGCATGTGATGGTGGTAGCACCAACTCCCTTGGCGGTGGCGATGCGGTTTATCCTTGCCTCGAGTTCCTTGTCCTCAGCGAGTTTTGCAGTGATATCCTTCTCATTCTTCTCCATCAGCTTGTCTATCTCTGAGACAAGCTCCTCGCAGCCTTTCTGCACGTTCTTGGACGCCCCCTCCATGTGCAGGAGCGACTCCTGGCGGTTTGTCACAGACGTTCTGAGCTTGCAGAGGTCGGCGCGGAAGCGCGTTAATTGGCGCAGCTCGCGGTAGATGGCCTTCGGTGGCGACCAGGGGCGCAGTTTCCTGCTGGCGCAGCCCATCAGCGCAAGGCACCGTGCGTCCATGGCATCCGTTTTGGTCTTGATGCCCTCCGCCTCGCAAAACTTGCGTGCCTTGTTCGGTAACACCACATAGAGTGTCTGGCCAATCTTGTCCAGGTGGTAGGCCAGTGGCTCGTAATATACACCGGTCGGCTCCATAAGGTAGGTCAACGCGCGTCCCTTCAGGGCCTCCTTGCGGCTCCACTTGACCATCTGGTTGAAACCCTGCCTGGTGTTTGCAAACTCGACGCTACCCGTGCAGCATCCCTCGTCGCTCAGCCTGTCATACATGTACAGACAGGCGGTAAACTTTTCCTTGGAGATGTCTATCCCGACACACTGCCGGAATCCCTCTCCCGTACTCATTCGTGAAGTTGGCTTCATCTTGATACAGCTTAAAATGTTAATAATACATGTTCAGACTATAGCCAAAATCTTCATCGACTTTACTCTTGAAGGACACTGCATCGTCCAGCGACGTGCTTCGATTCTTTGTCCAGACTCTAAAGACTTGTAAAGGGGACGGGTGTAGTTCTACTCAACGGCATGACGTATGGCCTGCCTAGTTACGTCTCGTCTCGCCCCCTACGGCCACAATCTCTAGCAAAACTACAAAATTGTTGCCGCATGCCCTAAACAATGGGATGTTTTAACATCTTACATTTAGAACATTATCTATAGTCGGGTGCAAAGGTAAGAGTTACGCTTTCATCTTCTGATTCGATGAAGCAGGAGGTCACCGCAAGCGGATTCCACTTCTTCGAAAATCTCACGGCAACGCTGCTCTCTCATCTTTATCTTGGTGCCAACGGCAATCATGTCAGACAGTGTAGGATTGCCAGTGGCGTTTACCGATGTGGCGTGTTCTCCATTGTAGCCTTCAGTGCAGAGCGTCAGGTCGTAGGCAGGAGCGAGATGCCAGAGATAACGGCCGGTTGGCTCTCGGTTGACAAAGAAACTGAAGTTCTTGCAATGGTCGTCCTTGTTGTCCATCACATAGTTGAAGACCATGCGGCGGAACATCTCTTCTACCTCTTTGGCACTTTGGGTGAGATAGCCTGTCAGGGCGAGCAGATTGCTGTAGTCGAGGACAGGGTTTGCAAGCGACAAACAGAGCAGTCCCCCTGCAGTAGCTGTTTGGAGCCGCTGCGCGTTAGTGTCGATATCAAAACGACGTGACGCGAAATAGCGTCCGTTCATCAGTTTGAAGTCGGGCACGCTGATGCCGCAACGTCTTGCCATCTCATTATAGTGAAACTCTTGCTGTCCGATGTCCTTGGGGTCGTAGGTGTGGCGGAATTT
>JAGCNQ010000024.1 GCA_017645845.1 Bacteroidaceae bacterium | reverse complement strand
TACTTTTTGAGGATAGCTCGAAGCTGGCGGATGCGCTTTTTCTCTTCCTCACCTTTCTTACGGCAAAGTTTCTCTATATCTTTGACGGCAATCTTATCCTGTACCTGTCCACCTCTTTTAATATAGATGTCCTTATCCTGGATATAAGCCTCGTAGCCCGAAGTCTCGAAGATGGCCATAAACTGAGAGACAGACTCGAAGTGATACGACTTGGCCAGTTTCATCATTTCAGAGTTCTGGTGCTTCTGGTCAATGCTCATAATCGACTCGATGGCCTTCAGTGAACGGATGTTCTCCATCGAGTCGGCAATCTTCTTCCCGTCCGGACTGATACGGCTTGTCACAATATGCAGATGGTTGTTGTCCGTGTCGTGGTGAAAGTACATCAGCACAGGCTGACCCTCATTGTTGTAGCCCATCTTGTCCAGATACTTCCATGCTATACTAATCAGCTCTTCCTTGGAATACTCAGAACCCTTACAGGAAATGGCAGCATGAAACTGAGTCATCCGTGTACGGTCATTCCTGGCAGAATAGTCCATGAGATAGTTACGAAGAGACGTGATACCTCTCATATCGGGAGCATCCTGCAGATACCCGAAGTTACGAATGGCCACTAACTCAGCCACACCATTCTCCACCTTCCGCTCGTTGTAGCGGACTGCAGAGAAGGAACTGCTTGACTTTAGAATCGTTGCTATCATACTGGTTTCTCGCTAAAAATACGTGTAAAAATCTTATGTTCCGTAGCTGCAATATCACTGTTCAGAGAGAGCAGCTGGTGCAGTAATGGCTCAACAGAAGAAGTGATTACCTGCATATTATACTCACCGTTTGCAGCAAGCAGGTTGCAGTAATGCGCTATCTGATTGAGGTTGTTCCCGATGCGGTTCAGATCTGATTCGTGCTTCGATATGAGCGGATAAAGCAGGTTCATCGACTCAATGCGACGCTTCATGAGCGTGTCATCATAGTGGGCTACCGCATCACGTATCATGGCGCTGATGGAGCCATAGTTTGCCGCCTTTGCCTCGAACATATCCCTTTCCGCACCGCTTACTCGGAGCTTGACTATCTGGTCTTTGTTTCCGGAATCTTTCATGGTCATTGAAAAAGTCTGTGAGTTGCGAACAGACTTTCCTCCCCAGCCGAAGGTCTGGCAAGTGGCGTTTTGTGGTCACAAACGCACAACTTGCAATCCCATCAACGATGGAGCCGTCTGTCCTGTTGGACACTCCCCGGAATAAAGGTCGGTCAGAGCCGTTGGCGGAGGCCTGCCAAAATTGAAGCCGATGGAAATCCATCGCCGAAGTCGTTGCAAAAGTAGTCATTTTCATTGATTCAGATGTCCTATTTAAAAAGTTTATATACTTGTGCATTCGTGCGCTTGCGCATGCACTACTGCATAACCTTGTACGTTCGTGTCCTTGTGCTTGCATAATTGCACACACTTGTGCTGTTGTACGTTTGTGCCTGCATTATTGCGCAATCGCATAACCTTGTGCAGTCATGCCCTTGTGCTTGCACAATTGCACACAATTATGCAGTTATGCGTTTGTACATTCGTGTGCTTGTGCTTGCACTACTGCATGCAATCATGCATGTGTGCGGTTATACCCTTGTACAGATTCGCCTTATGGAGTCCACTGCTTGTTCTCGAAGACATAGATACGAGCCTTGCTGCTGTCACCACGGGTAACGAGCCAGTCGAAAGCCAGTTCCTGGTGCTTGCGCTTCATCACGATGTCCCGTCCATGAACGTTCTCGTTGCCAATCATGAAGTACTTATGGCAGTTAGCGGCAATCCATCCGTTATCCACACCATAGATGTTTCCAACCTTGCGAGAAGTACCATTGCCCCATTTGTTGGTGACGTAGCTGCCGATGACGAACTCCGGCTGATATTTCCTAACGGCACTCACGGCGTCAATCTTCTCCACGTCATCAGGGTAATGGATGACAGGTTGACCCATTTCGTGATACAACTTCTTAATGTCCTCACGTTCCTGAAGACGAGAGTCCGTAATCGGAATGTCCAGCTCACGACCGAGCCATCCGTTGCCACAGCATATCTCGATGGCATCGGGTGCGAACTCACCTCCATCGTCTATCTCCGAACGTAGCCACTCGACCAGTTCAACGGTCGGAAACGTGTATAGAGCCGTCTGCATGAGAAACAGGTTAATCTCGTCAAACGTAAAGTCCTTGATTCTCGCATACGGCACAGGATGGATGACGCCACCATCCGAAACCATTTCCCTTGTCAGCTCTGCAATCTTCAAGGGATTGACATTCTCAGCAGAAATAACCCTTCTGCCCTTGCCTTGGCTCATCACATTGTGAAGAACCTCCTCTTTAGAAACTTTGTCCATACTATTACTTGTTATGTAGTCCATAAAACTTGTCTGAATAAGAGCAGCAGGGCTGGCAGAGCAAAGAAGCCCTGCCAATCCTGCCTATATGATGGTCAAACCCAGCAGAACCTTACCCACTTGCTTTCCTTATCGCACTTGCTGAGCGCATCGCGGAGCAGAGAGACAAGTTCATCATGGCTGATACCGAAGTTCGTGCAGATGCAGTCGATGTCGTCACCGTCCTCCAGATGCCATGAGGCTACGGCCTCTGTCACGCGCTCCAGGTCCTCCTTGTCCACTTGGAACTCGTCGGGGATGGCTTCTCCTTGGCCGTCGGTAGGAAATTCCATGTCACACTCGAACACGATGTTGAAGAGACGGAGGAAGTAGTCCTTGCTCACGTCATCGTAGTTCTTAATCCACTGCTGCAGGTTGCCTTGTTCAAAGCTAACCCTGTTCACTGTTGCAACTTTTAATTCTTGCATGCTGATTGAAAAATTGTGGCAGGCCGGTTACACCTGCCGTTACCTTTGTTATCAATGATGGCGGTTGTTATGCCGCTTTCTTATGCTCGATGTACTTGGCACCTGTTATGAGCACCTGGTCATCCCTGAACTTCACCCTGCACTGGAGTACAGACCAGCATCGGTGATTCTTTCGTCTATAGAGTCGGATGTAATAGACCTCCTGCGCATTGCCTGTTTCCATCGCATAGTGCTTGATATACTGGCATGCGATTCGATACGATGGCAGCTCATTGGCAATCTGCTGCCCGTTGCTCTCTGTCTCTACGTTGAAGTAGAAGCGGTGTTTGGGATAAACTGTTGTCTGTGTCATAATTGTGAATATGATTTTTATCGACTAAGCCTGAGTCCCGAGGGGGATGAGATTTTTCCTTTTCTCCGTCTTCTGGAGTGCAAGCTTTTTTTTATTTCCTTCATCGGCTGAAGCATCGCCGTCAGGGTTTTCGATTTTTCCGGTGCTGAGAAGAGTGAAAGACCAGGAGCGAATGACCAAATAATTTCGTGCGTTCTTTCAGAATACCCGCTTTTCTCCGAGCATCAGAGAAAACGGGAAGCCTGCTGGAAGAAGGCAAGCGAAATAGCATGGCGGTATTTTGTCAGCAGCTCCTTTCACTAACTTTGCACCGCAAAATCAGAAAACCAAGGCGAAACAGGGACTAACAGATGAGGGAAAGATGGCGAGCACTCCAGAGGAAAGAGACGGAGAGTGCTACAAGGCCTTCTCACATGTGAAGCAATAAGGTTTTTTGAAGTGATGGCACAGCATTACTGCTATGCCGACTCTCCCGACATGTCAGTTCCGTGTGCCGACAAAGGCTTCACGGGAATGAATGCAGAGGACGAATGGTACTGCGATTCATCGTGAGCGATGACAGACCTTGTCCTGCCGAGCGTTTCGGTATATCAGGCAAAGGCCCGACATACCGAATCCCGAGAGCAGGATAGGGTCTGAGCAGTAAGGGTAAATACTTGTCAGAAGTGTGCGTGTCTGAACAGGGCACCCGCAGTTCTGACGTGTATGACCAGATCCAGGCATCCGGCATCCATCCCCTGTGAGGACTGTCGGCAAGCGGAAGAGTAAGGCACAGTGACAGCCGTGACTTACGTTGGCAGAAGGGAAACAATGAGGTCCTCTCATCGGCCAACTGTCGCATCAAAAGTC
>JAGCNQ010000184.1 GCA_017645845.1 Bacteroidaceae bacterium | reverse complement strand
GGGGGGTATGTTATATTGAAACTGTCATCTGTCAACTGTCATAGCCAGTCAATCAGTTTTATCTAAAAAGCAGATTTACAATTAGATACGATATCAGTAAGGCTTCTGCTCCAAGATGCCGAACCTCGGAAAAGGGACAAAATGCATCAAAATCCTGCTCTTTTAGGCCTCAAAAGACGTATGTGAACCCCTTGTTTTGATGTTTTTCCCTATATTTGGCGCACACATCAGCGATTTTGAATTTCCATTTCAAGACCTCATTGGAAGGTTTTTTTGTAGCAAATATGGCCGTTTCACTCACAGATAAAGGCCGTTTACTCACAGATAAAGGCCGTTTTACATATACGAACGTCTTTTTGTTCCCTCGCGAGGCTGCAAGTGTTCCCTCGCGTGGCTGCAAGTGTTCCCTCGCGAGGCTGCAAGTGTTCCCTCTCCGACCTGAGTTGCGTCGCTCAGAGGTTCGCCTCCCATCAGTCTCTCCCCCGGGAGAGTTGCAGAACCCCAAAGCCCCTTATCTGTGTTTTCCGTGTTTTCTGTGTGACACAATGAACATTTTTCACTTTTCACTGTTCATTTTCACTTTAAACAGCAGTGGAAAATGTTAAATGCAAGCAATATTTAACTTTTTTCTTGCAAAAAGCATCATATTTTGAAAGATTTTAACTACCTTTGCGCCCAAATGCGCCCAAAAGTGCGTCTTTTGATATAGATAAAGAGTGGATTTTGCCTGAAATCTGCGTATATTTTGCGCTATATACATAATTTATATAATGTATAGGAGGAAGGGCAAGGAAGCAAGGATTGTCGGAAGGCTGCCGGGGCGGAGAGCATCAAAACGAAGAATAAACTATAAAAAGAATACAAAAAAGAGATGTTTTTATGTAGAAGAATGAGTCTTGTTCTGGAGGCGCTGTTCCTATATGTCGGAATAGCAATGGCCCAGACAAATGTCTCAGGAACAGTATTCTCTGCCGATGACAATGAGCCCCTGATGGGCGCGAATATTCAGGTAGAGGGAACACAGAAGAGAGCCATTACGGACATTGACGGTAAATTCACTCTGTCGGACGTGAAGTCGAATGCCGTTCTGGTCGTCTCCATGATAGGCATGCGCACCGAGAAGGTAAAAGCCAAAAATGGCATGCGCATCCTGTTGCAGAGTGAATATACGCAGATGACCGAGGTTGTTGCCACTGGTCAGCAGCAGATTGACAAGCGACTGTTTACCGGTGCTGCCACTACGGTGAAAGCTGAAGACATTAAGCTGTCCGGTATGGCCGATGTGAGCCGTTCGCTGGAAGGTCGTGTGGCTGGTGTGCAGGTGACCAACGTGACCGGCACATTTGGTGCATCGCCGAAAATCCGAGTGCGCGGTGCGACCTCAATTTACGGTAACTCCAAGCCCCTGTGGGTTGTGGACGGTGTCATCTACGAGGACAATGTTGACGTAAGTGCCGACGACTTGTCTTCCGGTGATGCAAAGACATTGATTTCCAGTGCCGTTGCAGGTTTGAACTCCGATGACATTGAGTCGTTTACCATCCTGAAGGACGGTTCCGCCACCTCCATCTATGGTGCACGTGCTATGGGTGGTGTGATTGTCGTTACCACCAAGAAAGGTTCGAAGGGTCGCGCCAGTGTGAACTACACAGGTGAGTTAACGACACGCTTCAAACCTCGCTACAGCGACTATAACATCATGAACTCGCAAGAGATGATGGGTGTCTATAAGGAGATGTACGACAAGGGCTGGCTGCAGCTGGACCACATGGTCAATGCCCAGAATACCGGTGTGTATGGTTATATGTTCCAGCAGCTTCGTGCCTACGACCCCATGACGGGTACATACGGTCTGCAGAACACCGAGGCAGCCCGCAATGCCTACCTACAGGCTGCCGAATTCCGCAACACAGACTGGTTTGACCTCCTGTTCTCAAACGGTCTTCAGCAGAACCATTCCGTCAGCATTTCCGGTGGTACAGACCGTTCGCAGAACTATTTCTCTATGTCTGTACTTAACGACCCCGGACAGTTCATCAACCGCAGCAGTGTGAGCCGCTACACGTTCAACGGCAACACCTCCTACGACATACTGAAAGAAAAGAAAGGTTGTGACCTGCTCACCGTGAAGCTGGCCGCTCAGGGAAGCTACCGTAATCAGGAGGCTCCCGGCTCTCTGAACAGGACAACCGATGTGGTGACGGGCGAAGTGAAGCGCGATTTTGACATCAACCCCTTCAGCTATGCCCTGAACACAAGCCGTTGCCTTGACCCCAACATCAATTATACCCGTTTCTACACCGGGTTCAACATTTTTGATGAATTGGAGTACAACTACAACGACATTCAGGTGACGGAGCTGATGTTCCGCGGTGAGCTGGAGTACAAGCCCATCAAGTCGGTGCGTCTGAATGGACTGATTTCTTCGCGCATATCGCATACCAAGCGCCAACACAATGTAATGGACAAGGCCAATCAGGCCAATGCCTACCGTGCCGGTGTGGACGAACAGGACGACAACTCCACGATTCGCGACAACAACACCCTGCTCTATACCGACCCGGACAACGAGCTGGCTCTGCCGGAGTCCATCCTGCCCTCAGGCGGTATCAAGTATCAGTACGACGACAACATGCGTTCGAACACCTTCCGCTTCATGAGCAGCTACAATAATGTGTTCGTGGACAAGTCCGAAAAAGAGCACACTCTCAACGGCATGGTGGGAACCGAATATTCTTCTGTTCGACGCACGGCTACGACCTGGACGGGTTGGGGCTATCAGTTCGACAATGGAGGTATCACCTATACTCCGTATCTCTGGCTCAAGCAGATGAACGAAGAGAATACCGAATACTTCGGTGAGTCATACACACTAACCAACACGCTGGCTTACTATGGTCAGGTGAACTACAACTACGACCAGCGCTATACGCTGAACGGCACATTCCGTTACGAAGGTACCAACCGTCTCGGCAAGAGCCATCAGAGCCGCTGGTTGCCCACATGGAACGTTTCTGGTTCATACGACCTTACCAACGAAAGCTTCATGGAGAAAACAAAATCATGGCTCTCACAAGTGAAGCTTCGCGGCAGCTACTCTCTGACCGCCGATACAGGTCCAGCATGGGTGACCAACGCAGAGGCCATCTTCATGACCAAGAACACCTGGCGTCCCTTCACCTCGGCTGCTGAGTCTCAGATCTACATTTCCTCTCTCGGCAACTCAGAGCTGACCTATGAGAAGAAACACGAATGGAACTTCGGTGTTGACTTGAGCTTCCTGAAAGACCGCATTGCCCTGACGTTCGATGTCTATGGCCGTAACAACTATGATTTGATAGGCCGTACTTATACACAGGGAGCCGGTGGTGAGATTGCCAAATATGCCAATGTGGCTGACATGAAGTCACACGGTGTGGAGCTGGGTCTCTCTACCGTCAATATCGACAAAGCAGGTTTCAAGTGGACTTCCGACTTTATTTTCTCTAAGGCAAAGAACGAGATTACCTCTCTCGAGGTAGCAAGCCGCGCCGTCGACTTGGTGACAGGCTTGGGTTATGCTATTGAAGGCTATCCCGTCCGTTCTATCTTCAGCTATCAGTTTGCCGGCCTCAACGATGAAGGTCTGCCACAGGTCTATAATGAGTATGGCAGGAAGACTATTGGCGACGTGAACTTCCAGGAGACAGAGAACCTACAGGACTTCCTCATCTATGAAGGTCCCTCTGACCCGACTTTCTACGGTTCATTCAACAACATCTTCAGCTATAAGAGCAAGAATTGGGGCAAACTCGACCTCGAAGTCTTCATTACCTATGCTGGTGGTAATGTTGTACGCCTTGACCCTGTCTTCTCTTCTGCCTACAGTGACCTTTCGGCACTGCCCCGCGAGTTCAAGAACCGTTGGGTGATGGCCGGTGATGAAGCTACGACAAATATTCCCACTATTGCGTCGCGCAATCAGGTGGACCGTTATGGCTCGTACACAATGCGCACAGCCTATAATGCTTATAACTACTCTACGGAGCGCATAGCCCTCGGTGACTTCATCCGCCTGAAAGAACTGGCTCTCACCTACACTTTGCCCGAAGACTGGCTCAAGAAGGTGTTCATCAACCGCGCCTCTTTGAAACTGGCTGCTACAAACCTCTGCCTGCTCTATGCCGACAAGAAGTTGAACGGCCAAGACCCGGAATTCATCAACTCCGGCGGTGTGGCTGCTCCCATCTCTAAACAGTTTACAGCTACGATACGTCTGGGATTCTAATGAAAAGATCATTGAAACATGAAAGATATGAATAGAAATATATACAACCTTTTCACTATCTGCTTGCTCGGCATTATTTGCTCCTGCACAGCACTCGACGAGGCTCCCGACAACCGTACAGAAATAGATACGGTCGAGAAGCTACAACTACTCCTTACTTCAGGTTATCCTGTTTCCGTTCCTGCTGTCATTTGCGAGCTCAGCGGTGACAACCTGGTGGATAATAATGTCGTCGTCCCAGCAACCCATAATGATGCCTATGCAGCTTTTCACGAGCAGGCTTACGAGTGGGAAGATATCGATAACTACAGCACAGGCGAGGACGATACGCCTTACACCGTCTGGGAAGCATACTATCAAGGCATAGCCGTAGCCAACCACGCTATTCAGGCCATGCTTGAGATGAGTCCTGACCCGGCAAAAGACCGTGAGCTGTCTCATTCCTGGGGCGAGGCTCACCTGCTGCGTGCCTATCTCCACTTCGTTCTTGTAAATGTGTTTGCCGAAGCATACAAGGATGAAACACAGAGTGCCAACGATGTGGGCATCCCATACGTGAGCGAAGTAGAGAACACGGTCAATGTGGATTACAGCGACCCCAAGTTCCGCAAGAGCGTGGCTGAAGTCTATCGCCTTATTGAAAGGGACATTCTGGAGGGCATCGACCTCGTTGATGATTCCAAGTACAAGGTACCGACCTACCATTTCAACCGCAATGCGGCCAATGCTTTGGCTGCCCGCTTCTACCTCTACAAGCGAGACTACGAAAAGTGCGTGAAGTATGCCACAGCGGCTCTGGGAACCAATCCCGCTGCCTCTCTGCGCAAATGGGCTACGATGAGTGCCAACACCATCAACACCCTGCTTAACGATTTCAACGACGAGACTGCTGCATGTAACTATCTGATACAGGCAACCTATTCGTTGTTCGACCGTATGCTTTCTGCTTGCCGTTACGCCATCAACAGCGGAAACACAAATGAGAACGTAGATGCCACCAAAGACATACTCTACGAAGGTGGCGGTCCCAACTGGACAGGCCGTCTCAAGGCTTTCGACGGAAAAATCTACCGTTGGGGAGCAGGCTCGGAATATGGTTCATGGCTTTTCCGCGTGTATGAGTACTTCGAATATACTGACAAAATAGCCGGTATCGGTTATGTACATATCCTCTATCAGCCTTTCACGGCGGAAGAGACCCTGCTTTGCCGCGCAGAGGCAGAGATTTATCTGGGACAGACAGACAAGGCTTTAGCAGACCTGGGATTCTGGACAGCCTCCCACATGGTTGACAAACCACTTACACAGGATGGCATCAACAATAAATATAAGGGAGACTACACAAGTAACATCTACATCAGCGACCTGCATCCTACGGACATGAGTCCAGAGTGGACATACGATGCTCTCTCCGACGATGCCAAGCGCATGATTCACTGCGTCCTCCACTTCCGTCGCATAGAGACGATGTTCGAGGGCCTGCGCTGGTTCGATATCAAGCGTTATGGTATCACCGTACACCATGCTTATCGCGACCCCAAGGAGGATGAGATTCATCATGACTACCTTTATTGGAACGATCCCCGCCGTGTCCTGCAGATTCCGCAGAATGTCATCAATGCAGGTTATCCCTCCAACAACCGCACACAAAGACTTGGCGGCAACGGTGACGACAACGGCTTTAAATCTACACCTGTGAAAGATGTTCCTGATTTGGGAAACAATGGCACCGAGAATGAGGATGACGCTAACGTATAAACAATGAGGAAGAAAATGAAAAAGATATTCTATATATTAGGCATTACAGCCGCTATAACTGCATTCTCCTCTTGTCGCGGCGGAGATGATTTCACGGATTCAATCTTTGATACCAATATTCCTGCCGTAGATGAGAAAAAGGCAACATATCCCTTCGACCTGTGGCTCTACGACAATTTCGTAGTACCCTACAATGTCGATGTGAAGTACCGTTTCGACATGTCGGCATCCGACCTGAATTTCCAGCTGACACCTGCCGACTACAACCGTTCGCAACTCTTGGCACACTTCATCCGCTACTTGTTCTATGATGTATATACCAAGTATGCCGGTGATGATTTCATGAAGAAGTACGGTCCCCGCATCTTCCACTTCATTGGCTCTTCAGGCTATAGTCCCACTACGGGTACCGAAGTGCTGGGTACGGCATCGGGTGGTGTGAAGATTACCCTCTATAACGTCAATGAGATGAAGCCCTACAGCGAAGGCGTTACTTATGACGGTGACGACGTGAGTGTGCTCAATGAAAGGTATTTCCACACCATGCACCACGAGTTCTCTCATATCCTGCACCAGACGAAATCCTATCCCGTTACCTTTGGACAGGTAACCTCCGGAAGCTACGACCCCATCAACTGGCAGGATCGCGACTCTGTATGGACACATCAGAATGGCTATGTCACACACTATGCCTCTTCTGCAACCTACGAGGACTTCGTAGAAACCCTTTCATGTATCATTACCGATACCCCTCATCGCTGGATGAACCGCATCATCAATGCCGCTTCTATGGGCGTGCGACAGGGTGACAAGGAGGATATTCTCGAACTGATTGACTCACTCGATATTAATCTGGATGATCCTAATGGTCATTGGAACAACTTTACGCTTTACGAGGAATCGGAATATAACGACCAAACGGGTGAATATGAGTCAACCGAGCGTTATGCGCTTGACGAGCATCGATTGATCGGTAGTGCGTATCAGGTGGTCAACAAGGAAGCAACAGCGTACGTTGCCCAGTACAAGTATAAGGAGTTCCGCAAGTTCACCTCGTTCAAGGACGACTTCCTGCCTTGGGTAGAGATTTCTTCCAGCGACGAGCTGACAGGCATCAACTCATTACTGAAGAAACTGGACATTGCCACAAAGTGGTACACAGAGAACTGGGGGCTCTATGCCTTTATGCTTCGTCGTGAAGTTGTCAAGCGCCAAGAAGCAATTAACAACTACCTCAGGAGTGTCACCATTTATGAGCTAAACTAACCTCAAAGAACGATTATGATGAAGAAAAATATAAGATATATAAGTGTGGCGTTGGCCGCTATTGCATTTGCTGGCTGTTCCCATTTCCAGGAGGAAGACCTCTTTGAGGAGAGCGCAGCCCTGCGCATAGAGCACAATGCCGAAAAATTGCAGCAAATACTGGTGAATGCTCCGCAAGGTTGGGTGATTCAGTATTATACCGGCAGGGGTGTGTCTGTCTTCGAAGGTTTCAACCTCTTCGCCAAATTCGAGAGGGATGGTAAGGTGACAATGGCCGGCAACCATCGCTTCCTGCGTGACGGCAATGCAGGCAAATACACCGAGGCTTCCAGCCTCTACGAACTGATACGTGAGGATGGCCTGGTACTTGCCTTTAATACATGGAACGAAGTGCTCACACCCTTTGTTGATCCTGTCGCTCCCTGGGCAGCCCCTAAAGACCTCTTAAAAGATGGTGCCGGTATGCAGGGAGACCAGAATCTTGTCATTAAGTCGATGAAAGAGGATGAGGTTATCTGTCGTGGTGAGCGTTACGATGCATTAATTCGCTTGGTGAAGGCAGACCGTGACTGGAAGACCTACATCGAAGACACAGAGAAGATGAAGAGCCGTATTACGAACAGTGTCATCAATTCCTACTATATTACATGTGGCAAGGACACAATGTATTATGTCGGATTGAAAAACGGACGCTACCGTATCTCTGAACGTGTAACGAATCCCTTGAAGGTAGATTCTGTATCTTGCTGCTTTACGCCGACAGGCTTCCGCAACGAACGGGTTGACACTATTGGCGGGCACTTGTTCCAGGAGTTTAAGTTGAACGAGGACGGCTCTGCACTTGTCAATGAGGACGGCAGCGTACAGGTAGTTGCTACATGGGACACCTACATTGTCAACGCACGCGCCAATACGTGGAACTTTGACCAGGACAAATTATCCGATGAGCAGAAGGGCCTGCTGGAGCAAATTAATGCGGAACTCAAGAAGTTCAACAATAACTATTCTCTGGCACAAATAGGACTCGGACGCTCTACGGGCAACGGAGCAGTAAAAGGTTTAGTGGTTACATTCTATACCAACGCCGCCAAAACCAAGACCAATACTGCTGGCCTCTCGCTAACTACCACCAGTCCTGCTTACGGACAGATACAGATATTGTATAGTGCTGATGAAAAGACAGATAAAAACTTAGCAAATATTAGCAGTAAGAGTGATGTTGAGAATCTGGTACGCCTGTTTGCCGCTACACTCACTGGTACATATAACATCGTTCCTGATAACTATTTCCTTCCAACAGGATGTGAGTTACACGCTGTGGAAGGTGACAATGAATATATTCTGAAATAACCAATAAAACAACTTAAATAGTACAATTATGAAAAAAATGTTACTTCTTTCCGTGATGGTTTTGGCTGGACTGTCCGCAAGCGCTCAGTTCAAATCCCATCCATCGGTCAATCCACAGACCAACTCGAAAGTGAAGATGGCGAACATGCCACAGTCGCAACGCTCTTTCCAGGCTGTTGCCCCACGACAGGATTTGAGAATGAGGAGCTATGCCCCCGGCAAAAAACTCAATCTTGACCTGACCAAGGTAAAACCCGTCACACGCACACAACGCACATCAACTGCACTGCCTACTATGCAGACCAAGGCATTCGGTAAGGGCAAGATGCAGAACCGCAGAAGGGTTAACCTTCAGCCTACACTGACCTTAAACCCGCAGACTTCAACAAAGATGAAGGCTGCGCGTAAGGCTCCTGCATTTGCTGAAACATACACAGGAACAGGATATGACTACTTTGAACAAGAGTCTGTGCAATGGAACATGACTCCTTCTGTGGCAACCGCCAATACCGAAAACGGAGAGGAAGAAGTTAATGTACTTTTAAATGTAATACCTGTACCCCTGTTCCTTTCAGAAATATTCCCAGATGGTATTCCTGTAACGTACACAATTGATGATAACGATGGCATAACAATCGAGCCACAAGCCATTGCAAGCTATGAAGATGAAGAAAATGGTACCACAAACTATGTTACCATTTTCTCTGCTAACAGCGACGGAGAAGATGGTATCATCAACATGGTGGTTGACGAAAACGGGAAACTTACTGTCACCAATGGTAACTGGATAGGTTTTGGCGAATTTGCTGATGTTGAGTTCGATGAAGAAATGGGTGACAGCGAGGCCTTCTTAGGCTTTGACGAACTGGTTTCCAACGTAGGCTATTATTTACATGTAGAGACTAATACTATTGAGTACTACGGTCATGGTGTGGACTATTTTGAAAATGCACCTGCTGACTGGACAATGCAGCGCGTTACAATAACAATGGATGACGAAGAGTCCAGCTACTTCATCAATATGGTTCCCATGGTTGATGTATTCTCTGAACTTTACCCCAACGGCATTGACGTGGCATACGAGCAAAATGGCAACACTATCACAGTAAAGCCCCAGGTTATTGCCCATGCGGATACTGATGAAGGTACAGAGTACATCCTGCTCTTCAGTTACTCTGCTGATGATGGCAATATTGTACTTACCCTGGGTGAAGACGGTTCTTTGACAACCGTCAAGGGCGAAAGCATCGCCATCGGTGCATGGGAGACTGAGAACTTCGACCCCGAATATGAAACATGGTTGGGTGCCTACACTATCATCGACAACGTGAAGTATCGCCTGCCCGATGCTCCACCAGCAAAACCAGAGGATACTTCCTTCGAGCCTGAAGAATTGGTTCTGTTTGCTGGCTTAGGCTATTCCGGCTATAGCTACACTGATAACCTGGCTGTTATGGGTGCATACGCTCCCACTACGTTCCGCAATACAACCATGGATATCGCTACAAGTTTTGACTGGTCGGTTGTTGATTATGGCGATGACGACGAAGAGACGACCATTACCAGCCAAAACAGGGATTTCACCATCAACGCTAAGGGAGGTGATATTTACGAAAACATCACGCTCACAGCATACAATGAGAAAGAAGCCTCTGAACCATTTATTTGGGGTATCGGACATTGTCCTAACCAAGAAGAAACAGGGCCTCGCTATGAGACAATTCATGTTTACGCAGGCAAAGGAGCCGCCTATTTTAACTACGGTGACGGCTCATACGCCACGATGACCCGTCAGAATCCTGATGGTGACCTGACTTTCTATACTAACTGGGGAACGCCTGACATCTACGATAGGGCCAGTATTTCTACAATTTATTCTTATCAGGGTAAGCCTGCTACACCGCTCTTTATTACAGGTGTAACTTTGCCTATGGTATCTTTTGAAGCTCAAGACGACTTCAACTTGCATATTAAGCTGTGCAAGTGTACACGTAGTGCTACAGGACGCATCACATTGGGTGATATCATTGCTGAGGGCGATGCCACAGTTGATAATGTAAATGCCGATTATGATGTCGGAATCACTGCTGTTGAATTCACTGATCTTTATTTGGAAGATGAGTTCGGTATGAGTGAATCCGTAGAATACTTGTTCATCGAGGACGAGTTCTTAATTGTCATTGAGGGTTGGGATAATGGTACATTCAGCGGTGTGCTTGGCAGCCAGGACATCGATGTCAGCCAGCTTCCATCCACATGGTTTGCATTAACCGATGATGAAGAAGGCACCATGCGTTATTACACCACTTGGCGTCCCCAACTGTTCATCGGTCTGCTTGACGCCTCCTATGGTTATCTGCACACAGAAGACGATACGGACATAATCTTCGGTAAAAATGGTGGCACTTATACCATGCACATTGACCCCATGTACTATGACTTAGACGAAGAGACAGAGGAGCCCACTTATAGCCTCTACACCGAGAGCATTATAGAAAACGGCGAAGAGGTAGAAGAACTTCCCGAATGGATTTCCTTCGAGATTGCCAACGAGGATTATACCACCGCCACAGCAACTGATGAGGACGGCGAAGAATATACATACTTCGTTAATGGCATTGACTATGACATGGTGATTTCTGTTGAAGAACTTCCCGAAGATGTGGAGAGCCGTACAGTTCAAATTGTGTTCTTCCAGGTAGGTGCCAAATTGACTGTTACCATCACACAGGATACAGCTGACACTGGTGATCCTGTTGGCATCAGCACCGTAGTTGAAAAGACTCCCATCAAGAACAGCCGTGCCTTCAATATGGCTGGACAGCCTGTCAGCAAGAACTACAAGGGTATTGTTGTGAAGGACGGCAAGAAGGTCCTTGTTAAATGAAAAGACTCACATTAACTATAATGGCGATGCTACTTGGCATCGCCATTTTCTATGCCCGACCAGCTCACCAAGGTACCAAGCGAGTTATACAACCCGATGGTTCCTGCGTTATCATCCGTCTAGTGGGTGACGAATATCTTCATTATAATATTACAGACGACGGCTATTCAATAGTACGCCGTGACGATGGAGCTTACGTTTATGCCCAGATAGATGCCGAGGGACAACTGGCTCCCACTGCTTTGCTGGCTCATGATGCTAATGAGCGGACGATGGAAGAACGCAATTATGTAGAAAGCGTTGGACGACTGATACCACAACCGACAGCACAAATGACAGAAATACGCCGTCGGAACCAAGTGAAGCGTGCACGTACACTCAGCCAAAACCGTGCAAATCTCTATGACTATTCAAAGTTCCGAGGACTAGTATTACTCGTGGAATATAATGACTGTGCTTTCCAATATGACGACTACGCCGCCATCATGGAGGACATGATTAATGCCGACAATTACACTGGTACCGACCGCACCAACATTAGAGAATATGGAATACGTTGCACAGGCAGTATACGTGACTACTTCCGCGACAACTCTGATGGCCAGTTCGTTCCTACTTTCGATGTAGTAGGGCCGGTAAAAGTAAACCGCAGCCAATACTATGCTAATGGCATGAGAGGTGGTGTCCAACTGATGATTGATGCCTGCACGGCAGCCGACTCTCTTGTGAACTTCAGAGACTACGATGTCGATGGAGATGGTATGGTAGATATGATCTATTTCATCTTTGCCGGACTGGGGTCCTACGTTGAGGGTAACGACAGCCGCTTGCTGTGGCCCCACCAATCTGACATCACTTACTATCGTAATGTAAAAAAAGACGGCGTATATCTAGGGCGCTATGCCTGCTCCACCGAACTTTTCGGTACAACAGACTGGAGTGTGCTTGAAGGTATCGGCACAATAACCCATGAGTTCAGTCATGTGTTGGGCCTACCCGATTTCTATGACACAGGAAATCAATACCCGGATGACCAGTGTGTAACTCCACATGATTGGTCGGTAATGGCAACAGGTTGCGATCTGAACTACGGACGCACACCGTGCGGTCTCTCACTCTTCGAACGTTATGCCTTGGGCTTTGCCACGCCGCAAATTCTCAGTGGTGAGGGCTCATTCAGTCTCGAAGCCCTCCAGTCGAGCAACACTGGCTATCGGTTATATACGCCTGTGAAGAAGGAGTCCTTTTACATTGAGAATCGTCAAAAAACGAAGTGGGACGCTGCGTTGCCAGGCCACGGTATGCTTATCTTCCGCGTAGATTCCACCAATAATGCAGCTTGGAAATACGATAATACAGTAAACGACAACCCCAATCATCCCTACTATGAGCTGATTCGCGCCGGTGGTGTAAAGTCAAATGCGTACTACGCAGCTATAGCTGCATCCAGCGACCCCTTCCCAGGTACACGGAAAGTGAGGACCATCAACAACGAAACAACACCGAACCTGAAGACCTGGTCGGGTAAGCCATCTTATCTAGGACTGCGCAACATCCAAGAGAACTCAGGTATCATCACCTTCGACACCTACAATGTGAACGTGCTCACCTCTATCGCTTTCAGCAGTGACAGCTATAAAATCAGCGTAGGAAGCACGCTGGAGCTCAGCATTGTGTGCGAGCCGGAGTCTGCTCTCTACACACTTGCCTTTGACAGCGACAATAAGGACGTGGCTACAGTTGATGATGGCGGCACAGTGACAGCCTTGAGCGAAGGAATTGCTCACATTACCGTTACTACCGACAACAACCTTTCGGCCACATGTACCGTGACTGTGATACAACCCGACGAGATTCCAAACATCGCATCGTTCTGCGCCATGAACGAGGGAGATGATGCACTTCTCACACTGACCGACGCACAGGTGCTTTATGTCTATGAAGGAGACATCTATTTACGCGACGCCAGTGGTAGTCTGATACTCTCTGGAACTAATCTCAATGTCAGCAGAAATGATGTACTCAATGGCAGCATCCTCGGACGTTTGACCTACAAGAATCTCATGCCGCAACTCACACCTGCAGAGGGCGAGTCGGAATTTGGGAGTCTATCCATCAGTAGCGGTGAAGCTCCTCAACCAACCGAAATTTTTGGTGAGGAGCTCACAACTGACCGTTATGCTGATTTGGTGATTGTAAAAGGAGTGACGCTAGTGCGCGATGGTGGTATCTTCGCTGTTATAGGCGACCATCGTGTGCGACTTTGGAACAAATTCCAAATCAAGTCACCTAAAATCACCCTACCCTCAAACATCACAGACAAATTCTACGATATCACCGCCATCTATGGTACCGATGTGGTCAACGGCGAGGTTATTGATGAACTCTATGTGCTCAGTTCCCCTGTAGAAGGTGAAGAGCCTGACGCCATCAGTTCACCCCTGACAGGGAAACCATCATCAACCACCCTTTACAACTTATATGGACAGAAGGTTGGGAAGGACTTTCGAGGCATTATCGTGGAGAACGGACGCAAGTTCTTCCAAAAGTAATAAAAACATTTAAAACAAATACTATTATGAAAAAGATTATAACATGCTGTACACTTCTTGCCTGTGCCCTCTGTGCCCATGCATACGAACTCGTAGCAACTGTAGGCTTAGAAGAAGAAACGAAATGGCACTTCGACATAGAACTAGCAAACAACGATATTGACTTCACGGCCTTTCAACTTGATATCACCATAAACGGCGATGCCAAACTGGAGCGTGAAGACATGACAAGCGGTCTGCTCATGCACAATCACACCCTGATGGTTGCTAAACCGGAGGATTATTACCGCGTAGCAGGATACAGCCTGTCATGCGCCACATTTAAAGAAAAGGAGGGCTCGTTGTTCAGCTTCTCCATCAATGGTGATATCAATGGCATAATCATCAATAGAGTTTTCTTTGTCAAACCAGACGGAACAAAGGTAGAGGCTGCCGTCAATGAAGTTTCAGACGAACAGAATCTCAACGAAGTCACCTTCGACATGAAAGACAAACAGACTTACAGAATTGATAGCCGTGGCATCTACATCGGTAACGGGAAGATAGAAAAGTAAGGCCTATAGGTCAAAAAAGGAAGCCCCTTGCAGATTTGTCTCTGCAGGGGGCTTCCTTTTTGGTGAATTTCCTTTTTATTTAGAAGAAAATATAGCGGTTGTCGGTAATATTAGCATTCTTGTAAAGCTCGTTAGTAAAGTTGCCAATATTGCGAGAAAGACTTTGTTGCAATTTCTGTTCTTCTTCCTTCTTGTCATATTTGGCATCTGTTTTCTTCTGATCGAGTACCTGGTAGGCATAGACCGCAGCCTTACCCTTGATTCCCGATTTGAAGTCGCCCTTCTTGGCCTTGCTTACGGAACCACTCAGTGCAGGTTCACTGGAACCAATCTTCGAGACGAAAGCATTGCCGGTAAAAGTGATATGCTTGATAGTGTCAGTGACAGCACCTTCTATCTTGGCTGCATCGGCTATGTTTTTCACACCATTCATCTTCTCTAACAAGAGGGCAGCTTTCTTCTCCTTTATCACTTCGTTGGTCAGATAAGTACGGATCTGCTCGTCGTCCCAAGCCATATAACCTTTCTTGTGGATACCAGTAAGCATGATGACAAGTAGGTGGTCATTTTCACCACATTCATAGAGGGGAGAGACATCGCCCACCTTTGTATCCTCGTTAAAGAGCCAACGCATTGCCTCGCGAGTGCTACGTACATTAACAAGATTATGCTCTGTATTGCTCACGTTGTTACGGGTCTGTACGGTATAACCTGCTTGTGCAGCATTGGCTTCAATGTCTTCAGCCTTAGAATTACCGGCCAAGAAGCTGCTGAAGTCGTTGAATGCCTTATTGTAGGTGTCCTTACTGAAGTCCATACTACGCTTGATGACTGCAACATTGTATTTAGGGATGATGTTGCGGCGGTCGGTAACCTGAGCGACGATGACGCCCTGACCGTCAAGCACAATCTTGTTGTTGCTGCCCACAGCTGCAGTATTGAGGGTGTTGATGAACTTACGATTATTCTCGTCGATAGCCTGACCTTCGTACTGCTTACTGGTAATCCAAGTCTTGGTGGCAGGTTGGTCATACTTCTTGGCAATAGTGTCGAAGTCGGCACCTGCAGCCAAAGCTGTCATGATGCTGTCGGCAGTCTTTTCCATAGCAGCCATATCGTTGCCTGGAGCGGCAATCTGACGAACCTCGACAGAGTCAGGCAGATTAACCTTATCAATGAGACGTACGATATTGATGGTATTGTCGTGCTCATGTACGAAAGGGCCAACCTGAGAGCCGATGCTAAGAGAATCAAGCTGTTCAGCAACGTCGTGGGGCAGAGACTTCGCACTGACAGGCAGAACACTGAAAGGTACCTGACTTGCTGATTCGCGAACAGTCTTGGCGGGATCTGCACCTTCAGCCAAAGCCTGAGCATAGCCTTCCATTTCCTTCTTGAGGTTATCCTTATCAGCATCGCTGGCAGTTACATTAATGTCGATATACTTGATGTCACGGGTTTCTTCGTCAGTACGGAACAGTTCCTTCATTTCTTCATACTTAGCCTTGAGTTCGCTGTCTTCTACTTTGACATCGTCATCCTTGATGATGGAGAAAGGAAGGGCTGCCATGTAAATGTCTGTCTCGTTGGTACGGCCATCAAAATTAGCTTGTGCAGCAACAGGGTTACTAACCATCAAACCCGTGAGCAGTGTCTGATACTTTTCGTTCAGCTTCTGCCTACGAATGGTCTTCTCAATGAACTTCCAATAATTGTTCATTTGAGTGAACTGCTCCTTGACCTCACTGCCTAATTGAGGGTTGTTCATAACTTCGTTGTACTGGTTCAGGAACTGCTTGAGTGCGTTTACATCGAAGGTACCCTGCTGTGTGCGGAAAGGAGTCTGAGCGAGCATCGGATTACGCCCATTGTTAATAATGTCCTGCATCTCGGCATCGGTGACAGTAATACCGAGTTTCTCACACTCATGCTGCATGAGTTTGTCGTTAACAAGAGTCTGCCATACTTGGTCGCGCATCATAGAGAGCTGGTCATCAGCCAAAGAACTGACACCTTGAGTAAACTTTACAACGTCGGTGTATTCCTCGACCATTGCATTAAATTCCTGTACGTTAATTTTCTCTCCATAGATTTTGCCGTCGCGCTGACGGCTCTCTGTCTGAGTATATGTAAGAGAGCGGACAAACTCCTCGGCGATAAAGGCAAACAGAGCAAGGCCTACAGTAGCGATGAGAATCTTGCCTCTGTTGCGGATTTTTTGTAATGTTGCCATTGTTTATTTATGTTTTTATTTATTATTTTTCGCTAAAAGCGCACAAAGGTACGCATTTTTTTTCATATAACAGGCATTTACATGAAGAAAAAAGTATATTCCTGCGCTGTTTTTGCTTCGAGGACATCACAACAGAGTCCATTGTCTATGCGTTTAGCCCTCCAAAAGCTGTTTTAGGAAGGCATCAAGGTCTTCTTCAAGTCCATCAAGTAATGTACTGTCGAGCAATACAGTCTCTTCGCTGTCGATAATAACCAAATCCTGCAACGTTTCATGGTCTTCGTCGATGAGGACAAAACTGAAAGGCTGCAAAATGCTCATCTTCTCGATCCTCGGGCGCAAACTTTCAATACAGCTGCGCAGGATGGGCACTATATCTTCATAGAACTGCTCGTCGGAACTCTTTATCCACTCCTCAACGACACAACGGTCAAGTTCTTCGTCATCGTCGTTATAAGTGCGTATCTCACCCGTATAATTGCTCACCAGAAGGTGGATGTCCGTCATGACAGGCTCTGCCTCAGGAGGGAACTTGGCGATAACCTTGCGCAGTGTGCGCTCAATTTGCGGGATTGTCTGTTTGCTTGCTTCCATAACTGTAATTATGAACTATGGACTATTAACTTTGAACTCATCAGAGATTTCTACCGTGACACTGCTTGAACTTCTTGCCACTGCCGCAGGGACATGGATCGTTGCGACCAGGCAGGTTCTCCCTTCGAATGGGCTGCATAGGCTGACGCTCTCGTGTGTCGCGTGCAGCAGCTTGTTGCTGTCCGGCATCTGTCAGTTCTCCACGTGATTCCTGCAAACGTGGGCGCTCGCGACGGGGTGCTTCCTGCTGCTGGGGCGGAGTCTCCTGAATCTGTAGTTCCGGTATCATGGCACGCATGATGATAGACACGGTGCGGTCATTAATCTGGTTAATCATGTCATCGAAGAGTTTGGCGCTCTCCAACTTGAAGATGAGCAAAGGATCTTTCTGTTCGTAGCTGGCATTGTGTACGCTGTGCTTCAATTCGTCGAGCAGGCGCAGGTTCTCTTTCCATGCATCATCGATGATATGCAAGATGATGGCCTTGTGGAACGATGTCACAACGCTGCGTGACTGAGTCTCGTAGGCTTCCTTGAGGTTAGAAGGAATATTGTACTGGCGGTTGCCGGCAAGGACAGGTACCATGAGGTTTTCGTACATGCTGCCTTGCGGACTCTCGTAAATATGTGTCACAACCTTATGGGCATTGTGCATCATGATTTCTGTCTTCTGCTGGAAACGCTCAAGCACTTTCTGATAAGCGAGCTCTGCCACATCGTCGAGTTTCATGGTTTCCAACTGCTCAGCGGTGAAAGGTACTTCCATTGCCATAATTTCGAGGAAACGCAAGCGGCAACCTTCGTAGTCGTTGTTCTCCAGAATGTTGCAGACGCGGTCCCATATCATGTTACTGATGTCCATACCGAGACGTTCACCGATGAGGGCGTGGCGGCGTTTCTCGTAAATGACTGTACGCTGCTTGTTCATCACGTCATCGTACTCCAACAGGTTCTTACGAATGCCGAAGTGGTTCTCCTCTACCTTCTTCTGGGCGTTCTCAATACTGCGGGTAATCATGCTGTGCTCAATCATCTCGCCATCTTTGAAGCCGAGACTGTCCATTACTCTGGCGATACGTTCGCTGGCGAAGAGGCGCATCAACTTGTCCTCAATGCTGACGAAGAACACGCTGCTGCCCGGGTCGCCCTGACGACCGGAACGTCCACGCAACTGTCTATCGACGCGGCGGCTCTCATGGCGTTCTGTGCCGACAATGGCTAGGCCACCTGCTTCCTTCACTTCAGGCGAGAGCTTGATATCCGTACCACGACCTGCCATGTTGGTGGCGATGGTCACTGTGCCCAGCATACGTTCCTCACTTTTTATGAGGGTGGTTGCTTCGAGTGGCTCACGTTTCTCCTTCTTGGCTATTTCGGCCTCGAGACGTGTCTGGTAATTTACTGCTGCGCTCTTCTCGCTGAAGGCACGACCATCGGTGGCAACATAGACAGTGCCCAAGGTGCTTTGTCCGGCCAAAGCCACGATGTCAGTCTCCTTCTGATGAAGCTTGGCGTTGAGCACCTGATGAGGTATCTTGCGCATTTGCAGCATCTTGCTCAGCATTTCGGATATCTCCACACTGGTGGTACCCACCAGCACAGGCCTGCCATTGGTGCGCATGAGATCTACTTCTTCGATGACGGCCTTGTACTTCTCTCGCTGCGTACGATACACACGGTCGTTCATGTCAATGCGGACCACAGGACGATTGGTCGGAACCTCCACCACATCAAGTTTGTAAATATCCCAGAACTCGCCGGCTTCTGTGACAGCCGTACCCGTCATACCTGCAAGTTTGTGGTACATACGGAAGTAGTTCTGCAGGGTGATGGTTGCGTATGTCTGTGTAGCAGCCTGTACCTTAACATGTTCCTTGGCCTCGACAGCCTGATGCAGTCCGTCGCTCCAGCGGCGGCCTTCCATGATACGGCCTGTCTGCTCGTCCACAATCTTGACCTCGCCGTCCTGGATGACATACTCGTCGTTAAGGTTGAACATGGTGTAGGCCTTCAGCAATTGCTGTATGGTGTGTACGCGCTCGCTCTTGGTAGCGTAGTCATTGAAGATGCGGTCCTTCTCCTCAATCTTCTCTTCGTCGGTCTTGCTTGAAGCATCGATTTGCGACAGCACGGTGGCGATGTCGGGCAGGATGAACAGGTCGGGGTCATTGACCTGCGAAGCCAGCCATTCATTGCCTTTGTCGGTCAGTTCCACGCTGTTCATCTTCTCGTCAACCACGAAATAGAGCGGGTTGGTAGCCTCCGGCATACGGCGATTATTGTTCTCCATGTAGATTTCTTCTGTGGAGAGCATACCTGCCTTGATGCCGGGTTCGGAGAGGAACTTGATGAGCGGTTTGTTCTTTGGAAGAGCCTTGTGGCTGCGGAAGAGGGCGAGGAAACCTTCTGCCGTCTTCTGTTTGTCGCCAGACTCGGTGCCTTCCGTTATCTGCTTCTTGGCATCGGCAAGGTACTGTGTAGCCAATTGCCGCTGTACACCTACAAGACGCTCCACCAAGGGCTGGTACTGCTCGAACTGCTGGTCGTCACCCTTAGGTACGGGACCAGAGATGATGAGTGGCGTACGGGCATCATCGATGAGGACAGAGTCCACCTCATCGACAATGGCATAGTTATGGGAACGCTGCACAAGGTCCTTGGGGTCTTGTGCCATGTTGTCGCGCAGGTAGTCGAAGCCGAACTCGTTGTTTGTACCAAAGGTAATGTCAGCCAGATAGGCTTTGCGACGTTCAGGGCTATTGGGCTGATGCTTGTCGATACAGTCAACGCTCAGACCGTGGAACATATAGATGGGGCCCATCCACTCAGAGTCACGCTTAGCCAGATAGTCATTGACGGTCACCACATGTACGCCGTTGCCTGTAAGGGCATTCAGGAAGACAGGAAGCGTCGCGGTGAGCGTCTTACCTTCACCCGTAAACATCTCGGCAATCTTGCCTTGATGCAGCACGGTGCCACCGAAGAGCTGTACATCGAAGTGTACCATGTCCCATTTCAGGTCGTTGCCGCCAGCCACCCAGTGGTTGTAGTATATGGCCTTGTCGCCTTCAATATCCACAAAGTCGTGCGAAGCAGCGAGGTCGCGGTCGAAATCGCTGGCGGTGACTTCTATCGTTTCATTCTTTGCGAAACGTTCTGCGGTACTTTTGACGATGGCAAACACCTCTGCACGTTCCTTGTCGAGGGCCTTCTCAAAAGTTTCGAGTACGTCCTTCTCCAGCTTGTCAATCTGTCCGAAGATGGGTGCACGGTCCTGAATGTCGGTATTGGGAATCTTGTCCTTTAACACTTGTATCTGTTGGCGCAAGTCCTTGACGGAGTCTTGTACGCGCTGTCTGATTATCTTTGAGCGCTCACGGAGTTCGTCATTAGATAGCGCCTGAATCTCGGGATAGACCTTCAGCACATCCTCCACCAAAGGGCGATAGGCTTTCAAGTCGCGGCTTTTCTTGTCGCCGAATATCTTTACCAAAAACTTGGAAATGTCCATATATTTATAATGTAGCTTTGAATTCTTAATTCTTCTTTCTTAATTCTTAACTCTTCATTCTCTCTTGAGAGAGCATTTAATAATTTAGCGGAGCCTGCGGACAAGCGTTCGGGGCACGGATGCGCAGGGTCTGCGCGATGGTGGGTGCCACCTGGTCGATGGTAACAGGGATGCGTACCTTCTCCGGCACGATGCCTGCACCCATGAAGAAGAGTGGGAAACTCAGATAGGATTCACGGCTGAGTGACTGCTCGTGTGTGTTTTCGTTATTGAGGAGCCAGCCTGGTGATACCTGTATGAGTATGTCGCCCGAACATTTCGGATTGTATGCGTTGCGCAGCTTGCTAATGCCAGGTGTCCATGCACCCAAGGCAAGTCGCTGACTGGTATAAACATCCTTCACACCATTCAGTTGGATGAGGAATGCGCTGCAACGATCAAGAACTTCTGCCAGGTTGAGGTTACGGTTCTCTATAAGTTTGAGATTGAGATAGATTTGGTTGTCAATGGCTGTCTCTACATAGTTCCCGGGGCCATAAACGGCAATGAGGTACATGTTGAGAAGCAGCTGAGCCTTAGTGATGGAGAACATACCAGTAGGAATACGGTACTTGCTCAGGTCCATCAGCTCTTCAGAGTCAAAATAGCCTGTACTGGTGACCACGAACAGTGTCTTGTCCATACCCACCTTCTCCCCTACGAAGTCGAAGAGTTCCTCGAGCTGACGATCAAGGCGGGCATAGGTGTCTTGCATCTCCATGCCATACCGCATGGCTGTCTGATGGTCGTAGGCACCGGCGTAATAGGTCAGCGTCAGCATGTCCGTTACGGCATCTGTGCCGAGGCCTGCCTTTTCTATAGCTTCTTTGGCAAAGAGGTTGATTTCGTCATTGACGCAGGCAGTGGCCTTAAACTCGCGGAACTTGCGGTTGCTGTTGAATTTATGGATGAAAGCCTTGCCCTTGCTTTCACCTGAGGAGACGAAGTACTGGAAGTTCGTCACCTGGTCGTTGAGTGGCTTCCATTGGATGTCGGAGATACGGCTTTCGAGCGATGACCGGACATCGTATTCCGTAGCCCAGTCGGGATAGTCATCGTAGTAGCAGGAAGCTGCCCACTTGCCCGTCCAGTCGTCAAGCCAGAAAGCTTCGTTCGCAGCATGTCCAGCACCGAGGATGGCAGCTTCGCGTGTCGGGGCAATGGAATAAACAATGCTCTTCCCTTCGGAAGATATCTTCAGTTCGTCACCGATGGTAGAGACGGCCAGATGCTTGGGCGATGACTTCTCGCTTGTATGGATACCCGGATAGGTATCGTCATCAACACAAAAGACTGGCAGTAGCGTCTGACGGTCGAGCCAATGGGTGCCAACGATGCCGTTGACATAGGGACTCGTACCCGTCATCAAGCAGGCGATTGCCGAAGCCTGGTCTGGAGAGTTGAATGGATATTCTGCCTGTGAATAGAAGCGTCCCTGTTCCTTGAGCCGTTGGAAGCCTCCCTGCCCATAAAGCGGTGTGAAGGCATCCAGATAGTCGCTGCGCAATTGGTCGATGACGATGTTCACGACCAAAGAAGGCACCTGCGGCACATCCTGTGCCTGAGCGACAATAGTCAACAGACAACAGACAACAGATAACAGACGTTCCTTATTTTTCACTTTTATTTCTTATTCTTACTTCTTAACTCTCACCAAGTAGTAGCTAATCGGCCTTGTGAGCAAACACAGCGCCAAAGGTACGGTTATTTTCGCGAATACCTGCGGAATCCATGGAGAAAATAACAAGAATAGTGCCAAAACCGCAAACTGGAAGGCATACCAGAGGGTTGGCTTGTGCCAGATGGCAGATTTTATGACAAGTGGGATGCCTATCAGAGCGGTGGGATTCAGGAGCCATATCTGCCAGTTGGAACCTACTGCCGGATGTTCAGAGAAGAAAAACATGAAGGTGAGCAGCACACCTGCCGCGCCTTGCAGGAGCAGGAGCAGTACGTCCCAAAGCCAGAAGAGACGCTTCGTCCAAACTTCAAGCAACATAACGAAAAGACATACAGCACCGAATATCAACATTGCCTGCCAAGGAAGGAGCGGGAACTCTGGTTCAACTATCTGAGGCCTTGCCTCTAAAAGGACGGCTGTATAATTTACAAGTGGTCGCATGTCTCCCCGTGGGGTATAGATGAAAGCCCCGTCAAAGGCACGCATCAAATTCTCCGGCACGAACATTGCAGCATGTTCAGAAAGAATGGTATCCACTTCGGCACCCAGCAACAGGTCGTTGCCTTCCTGTGCCCAAGGATGCTCAGCAGTGTAGTTGTGCAGTACTTCACGGTAAGTTTGGTGAGGAAGTGTGTCGGAATACTGAATACACCCGATAATGGATTGCTCCACTATATCACGCACCATGGTTGTACAATTCTTGTAAAGGAAATTGTATCGGTATTCGCAGTTCTCCGGACGGCAGTTCTCCATGAGCCGGTTCACCAGCCGACGGGCTTCCGCTGGCGTCAGGTTCAATTCCTGTTCTGTAATGCTCGAACCGCGCTCTTGGTATTCCTTGATGAAGTAGTTCCAAGGGACGGGCTGCACCATGTAATCAGTTTGTCCAAGTACAAAATGCCAAGCGAAACACGGCTTCGACATATCGAAGACACCATAGTTGAAGACGAGGTCCAAACTCTGTTCCAACTGTTGACAGCGGATGGCAGTGTGCCCGTATAGCTCATAAATCTCCTGGCCCGGAGAGCAAGTGAGCAGCGTCACTCGTATGCTGTCC
>JAGCNQ010000183.1 GCA_017645845.1 Bacteroidaceae bacterium | reverse complement strand
GGCAGGGTCGGTCTGTTGCTGCTTCATGTTCAGAGCCACCATCGGGGCATTCAAATCGAGGAACTCCCAGCCGTTTCTCGCGGCAGCCTCCTTCTGGACGGCAATGATGCGCTGCATGTTGTCGTTCTTGCGGGCAAAGATGTCGTCGTTGAAGGTCGATGTCTGGTCGTAAGGCGAAGTGCCAATCATAACGGTCCGCACCCCTTTCAGGCTCTTCAGCTTCTCCTCGCAAAGGGCAAAGTTCTGCTTGGCTTCCTCCAGTTTTCGGCGGGCAAAGTCGGCAGAATCGGCACCACTGTACTCGTAGTATCCCGTGTCGTTCATACCGAAGGTAAAGGTGAGGACTGTCGGCTGCTTCGACAGCACATCGTCGTCAAAGCGAGCCAGTATCTCCTTCGCCGTATCGCCACCCACACCACAGTTAGCCATCCAAAGCCGCATCTGGGGGAAGTGCGTCATGTAGTAGAGCCAAATGTAGGAGTGATAGTGGCCGCCGTCGGTGATGCTATTCCCAACGAATGTCACCCGGTCGCCCTTCTGGAAGGGGGCAACGCTCTGCGCCTGCAAAAGGAGCAGGGGGCAGGGAGCAGGGAGCAAGAGGAGAAGGAAGATGAAGAGTCTCCTCATGTGACGACTACCACTCCTCATCCCATACCTTGTTGCTACCGCTCTGCGAATCTTGTTCTTTTGTAAAACCAATATTTGATTCATCATCGACCTTGCCAGACCCATCTACTATTATAGATGTGGATAAAACTGCCTTTCCAATGACCTTATAGACATAAGCACTGGGGGATTGATAAACCTGTTTCTTCATAACTATTTTATGTTTTAACTATTTACTGTTTATTAATGGTTTAGCCATTCTATACCCCCCTTAGGGGGGAGTAGAGGCTATTTCAATACTTTCTTTCCGTTCACGATGTTGATACCCTTGAGAGGTTTGTTCAGACGCTGACCAGCGAGGTTGTAGATTATGCCGTTAAGGTTAACGTTAACGTCAAGGTTGTTCAAGCCTGTTGCATCATCGAGGTTGAACCTGAAGCCCTTGACACCACCACTTTCCGGAACTTCGAGATAGGCCTTGTTGGCTCCGAGGGTGATGGTAGTCGTTCCATTGTTGTCGAACTTGTAGAAGCCAATGTTTCCGTCCATATGACCCAATGAGTAGTTGTTCGTTCCGTCGCTGAGGTCAAGACTCATTGGCACCAAAGTACCCTTCAGGAGGTTAGCGCTCTCGCTGACCACGGGAGCGAGTTCTGTAGCCATATTCAAGATCGTGCTGGCATCTGCATCCTTATTGACGAGTACCACAGCTGTGTTGGCTGGAATCTCCGTACCCTCGTTGCCCGTAGCGGTCAACTGTGCAGATGCGTTGCTGGCTGTCTCTATGTAGTAAGCCTTCGTTGCGCCAGTTGTTGTCACGTCGAACGGCAGATAGAGAGTTGCGTAGCTTGCATCGCCAACGACTTTGAGTTCGAGAGGCTTGGCGAGAGACACCGTGAAGTTGGCCAAAGACAACCATTTGCTGGCATCTGTCGTGGTGACGGTGATGGCAGTCGATGTTGCCGACAAGCCTGAAACTTCGAGAGGTGTGTAGGTGCTGCCGAGGTTGGCCGGTGTGATGGCTGTACCATTCTCAGGAGTCAGCGTGTATGTCTGAGCCTGAAAAACGCCCGTCTGTACGGAATAGCCCGTAATGACATAGCCGGTGGGTGCTGTCAGCGTTATGGTGGAGTTGGTGTTGGCAGCTGCGGGATGGTAAGCCATGTTGTATTTCCCATTAAGAGTAGAGAACTTATCATGAGTGCCATCGCTCAGGATCATCTTCAATCCTCCAACTCCGCTGGCAGCATTGGAAGTCCAGGTCAGACCGCTCCATGAGCCGAAGTTGCTTTCGCCAGATGTTCCGTTGACAATCTTCACATCCTTTGCCTCCAGATACTCGGGAACATTGTATTCCTCCAAAGCAGGAATGAGGCTTACGAGTTGGTCGCGTGTAATTTCGATGAAGTTCAAGGGGTAGTGGTTGTAGTCGGTGTAGCCGCCGGCGCTGTTGAGGCTTTGGTCTTCGAAGAAGAGGTACAGGCTGCCGTTGGCCGGGTTCTTGTCCATCGTCACATAGCGTGTGCCCTTGGTCTGCACGTTCAGGAACTCTATCCAGTTGGCACCTTGGTCGGTGCTATAATAGAGTTTCAAGTTGGTATGGTTGCCTGTTGTTATAGAGTGGAAGATGACATCGGTCTTGCCCTCTGTCGTCTCGCGCTGGTAATAGTAGATGTCCTGGTTGTTCTGGCTGTCCTGATGGAGCTGGTCGTTATCCCATTGCGTGCCATACGTGAAGCTAAGCGTGCCGTCGTTGTTCTTGGTATAGGTGGCGGTGTTGAAGCGGCGTGCGCCTCCCTTACGGATAGAACCGAACAGCGAACCGTCGTTCATCTCAATCACCTTTGCCTCATCGCCTCCGATAATCATAGGCGTTTGGCTGAAGTACCAGGTAGCACCGTCGTCGGTGGAATAGAACAGGTAGTCGTCTGCAGCAGCACCCCAATAAGTGCCGTCGGTGATGGTGTAGTTGCTAGCTGTCAGGGTTTGTGCAGGGATGAGGTACATCAGTATGCCGTCGGAGGTGTAGAGACCCTTGCCTGAAGTGACGAAGTAGTCGTAGAGGCCGTAGCCGCCGGCAGCACCAACGCCTGTGGCATTCTGAATGGCGCCAGTGGAGTAGAGATCGACGGGAGGATTGCTCTCGCTACTGCTCCACGTCTCACCATTGTCTGTGCTGGTGGACATACAGATATGCTTCTGACCATACCAATAGCCGAGGTTGCCTGCAGCGAAGAGGCAGTAGAGTTTGCCGTCCTTACCCTTCACGAGGCTGGGGTCACCGAAGCCACACCTGTTATTGTCGGCAGTACCTAAGCCTTTGGCAATGGTGACGGGTTCGCTCCATGTCTTGCCGCCATCGGTAGAGCGACGAACGACGATATCGATGACGTGACCGCCGCCGATGTCGGTATAGCTTTGATAGCGTTTGTCGGCTGCCACAACGATGCTGCCGTCCTCAGCTACTACCATTGCAGGAATACGATAGACGCGGCTGCCGTTGTCGCGAGGCAGGAAGGGATAGGACTGTGCATTGAAGACCATAGCGCCACGGTCGGCAGGGTCGCCAACAGAGGTCAGGTCGAGGTTCTGTGCCGTCTGGCCTTCCACCTGATAGGAGATGCCTGTCACGGCTGCATCGAGGACTGCACCGAGAGTGGCTGTGCTGCTCACCGTAGCACCAATCCAATAGTAGTGTGTGCCAGCAGTGAGGTTCCCGATGTTGAAGGTGGCAGTTGAGCCTGAGATAGTTGCTGTAGCGACCGCAGTCTTTGTCGGTGCACCGTCGCCTGTAGAGTAGATTTCGGGAGAGTTGGAGTCGGCCTCGTAAAGCTTCAAGGCTGAGATGTTACTTTCGGAACCATCCTTGAGGCTGACGGTAAGCGTTGTGCTCGTAGCAGCCTTGAAGGGCTTAGCTGTGACGCGAAGTAGCATTACCTCACTGTCGCGACCTGCCGTCTGCCAACCTTGCTCCACAATAACGCCGTCTTCCACAATCGCGAGGTCGGGATTGTATGCAAAGGTGACGGTCTTGGCTGTGGCATCCACGGTCACATTGGTTGCTCCGTCCAAATTGAAGTCT
>JAGCNQ010000023.1 GCA_017645845.1 Bacteroidaceae bacterium | reverse complement strand
TGCTTTATCTTTGCGCTCGTCTTTGTGCTAGGTTTTGATCATCCTTCTTTTGGAAGTCTTTTATAAAATCTATCTGCTTATGCGAAAACTTTTACTCTCTTTGATGGCTTGTGCCGTCACCCTTTTTTCTTTTAATACCTCCAAGGCCGAAGGACAGTTGTTCTTGGGTTATTGTGACGGATTGATTGCTACCAACACATCTGGTACTATAACTGGTCAGAGTGGAACAAATGCTACGATTGGAGAGGTCATCCGCATCCCAGCTTCTATGCTTGGCGCATATCAAGGACTTCAGATCACAGCTGTTCGTGCAGGTCTTCCCGAAGCTTCTGCTTACCCTGATGAACTCATTGGTTGGATTGCAGCAAGTCAGACTGGCGAGCGTATCGCTACGGGTACTCTTTCCGCTCCTGCAGCTGGTTGGAACGAAATCAAGTTGGATAATGCCTACACCATCACAGGTAATGAGGCTGAATTGTGGATCGGTTTCGAGTTCGTGCAGTCGAAGAAACTCAACGTCATTTCTTTTGCTGGCGATACTAGTGTTGATGGTTGCTGGGTTGTGAAAAATGGTAAGTACTCCGACTTTTCGAGCCGTGGCTTCGGATCACTCTCTGTAGAGGGTACTGTGGAAGGAGACAACATCCCCAAGCACAATTTGACCATCCTCTCTGCTTCGACAAACTATACCATGACTCAGCTTGGCCAACCTATCAAGACGAGTGTGCGCATTGCCAACAGTGCGACCGTTGCGGCCGAGAAGCCTGTCGTTGAGTGCAGCCTCAATGGTAACTTGGTTTATACCTATGAATATCCTGGTACGCTCAACTACCGCGACAAGGCTGATCTGCATCTTGAAATTCCTTCTGAGAGCATTGCCGAGGAGGGTGATGTGAAGATTGACTTGAACCTCAAGTGGGCCGATGGTTCGGCCGACGAATACGAGGACGACAATGTGTGCAGTCTCACTACGACGCTCAGCAAGGATGTAAATATTCGCATCATGGTGGCCGAAGAGGCGACAGGCGGATGGTGCCAGTGGTGTGTACGTGGTCTTGTCGGCATGGCATACATGCGCGAGAAGTATCCCGATACATTCATCGGCATCGGTGTTCACGATGGCGATCCTTACGAGATTAGTGAATATGACAGTTGGATGGGTAAGCGGATCAGTGGTTATCCGAGCGCCATCGTCAATCGCTCTAAGTTGATAGATCCCAATAGCGCTGAGTTGGAGCAGAATTTGAACGACATGTATCCTTTCAGCGAGGCTGGCATGAAACTCTCAGCCAAGGCCGACGAGAATGGTATGGTGAAGTTCAACGTTGAGCTTTCTTTCCTGACTTCTCAGACTGATGCACAGTACAACATGGCATTTGTACTGTTGGAGGATAAGCTCCCAATTACACAATCCAACGCATATGCCGGTGGCGGAAATGGCCCAATGGGTGGTTTTGAGGATATGCCAAGAACCGTCAATATCGATATTGATGACGTGGCACGTGCCATCTATCCTTCGGTAACAGGATCGAGCGAACTCGTTCCTGCACAGATCACTCGAGGCGAGGTCTATAACATTGAACACGAGGCCGTGCTCCCTACCATCGCCGATGGTAACAATGTCTGGGCTGCCGTGCTCTTGACCGACCGTGCCACGGGTGAAATCGTGCAGGCAGCAAAGGTATCCAGCATCGATGGTCTTGCTACTGGCATCCAGCAGGTGAGCCGTGATGCCGAGACTGGCATCGAGACTGTCTTTGACCTGCAAGGTCATCGTATCGACAGCAACGCTACGGGTATCATCATTCGCAACGGCCGCATCAGCTTCCAGCGCTGAGCGGTCGGGCGAATGCCCGTTAGATTTTGATATTCCACATTACTTTTTTTTAATCCAATACTTTATCGTTTATGAAGAAATTTTTACTTCTCATCGCTGCCACAACTTTGGCGTTGAGTGCTGTAGCTGCAACTCCAAAGCGTGCAAGCCTGACCAAGGAGGTTGAGACTCCCGTTTCGATTCAGAAACTCGAAGTACGCAACCATAGTCTCATTGGACAGAATCTTTCGGCTGCCGATAAGAATCAAAATGCTCAGGTTGCCGGCCCACGTCGTGTAAAGGCTGTCAATGCTCCTGAAGGCACCGTCAAGCATTACACGATGAGTGCATATGTCAATACTATGTTTGGCCTCATGTACGCTTCCGGCGTCGCTTCTGACATCAGTTTCACCGATGACGGTACAAAGGTGTATTTCGGCAACATGTTCACGGGCGCATTCTATCCTAATGAGGTATGGATTCCCGGCAATATTTCGACCGATGGCTCCAGCATCACCATTCCTCACGATTATGCTTTGGCTGAACTCGAGTACGATGGCGAGATGTTCACCGTTTTTGCAGCTGAGTTGATCCTCGACGAAAGTGGTGCGAATGTGGCAGATGTAAAGGATATTGTTTTCAAGAAGGACGGCGACCTTATTTATCTCGAAGACGATGAGGCAAATCCACAGCGCTATGTCGGCATCTACGATTATGAGGCTGACGGCAGCATCGCCCTTTGGGACTATGCACTCCTTATTTCCTACGAACCATATGAAGGCGAAGCTGAGGCTGTAGTTCTCCCCGAGGGTGCCGAACCTGCTGAATTTATCTATTATTCTTATGTGGATTTCGACAGGGTTATCGAGAAGGGTAAGGTATATGTCGATGGCAATGATGTATATATGAACCGTCTTGCTCCCGGTGTAGATGCTTGGTTAAAGGGTACCAAGGACGGCAATAAGGTTACTTTCCCTGCAGGACAGTTCCTTCCCGGCGATTTCTACTTCTATTACTACCCATTCTACGTTGATGGCACCACCGATGAGTCGGGATATCTAATCCCCTTCCCAAGCGATGCTTATGTGCTTGATTATGATCCAGAGACAGGCATTTACTCTAACCTTGATGCGACACAGTATTCCGGTATTAGCGCAGAGGGTGACCTCTATGATTATATCAACCAGTTCGAAATCAAGCCATACGCTGGTGACAAGCCTGCTGTTCCATCCGATCCGTATGATCTTTCCTTGTCCGACGAGTATTTGTCCTATTTTGGTGAGTACTTCCTTTCTTACATGCTCGATCCGCTTGACGTAAATGGTGAGTACATCAATCCTGAGTATCTCAGCTACTATATCTATATGGATGAAGAGATCTACACGCTCACTCCTGATGTATTTCCATCGTTGGACGAAGAGATGACTCTGATTCCTTATGGCTTCACCGATGGTTGGAGCATCGTCAATGGCGCACTCTTCATCGCAGAGGATCTCTTCACTTCCCTGGGCGTGCAGGCTGTCTACACTGTTGACGGCGTGACCAACTACTCGAATGTTGTCAGTGTTGACCTTGAGGGTAATGTAACTGTTATACCGGCTCCACAGGGCATCGATGGACTCAACAACGTTGCTGCCAAGCAGATCACTAGCGTTGCTGTCTATGACACTGAGGGCCGCAGACTCGATGTTGCTCGACAGGGTGTGAACATTGTGAAGATGGTTGCTGCCGATGGCAGTGTGAAGACTGTCAAGATGTTCAAGAAGTAAAGTCAAAATCTCGGCGAAGATTTTGTTCTTTTGGTCTTCGCCGAGTTTCCCGTTTGATATTTTTGCTTTTGCAAATTTAATAATTTATTTTTTACCTTTAATTACTAACTTCTATGAAGAAATTTTTACTTCTCGTAGCTGCTGCAATTCTAACGTTGAGCACTACTGCTGCAACTCCAAAGGTTGCTCCTCAGGCCAAGAAGGCTGCTGTAACCCTTAATGTGAAACAGGCTACCAAGACTGTCGCTTCTCAGGAGCTCACAGCTACAGGTATGCTGAAGGCCGGCACAGTTGCACGTCATGCTAAGGCTGTTGTTACTCCCGAAGGAACGGCTAAGCCTTATATGTACAACGCTTATCTGAACTCATTATTTGGCATGTCTTACTATGCTGGTATCGCTGTGAATGTCAGCACCAGTGAGGATGGCAGCAAGGTCTTCTTCGACAACATGTTCCCAATGACATTCAATGGCGGTGAAGCTTGGGTTCAGGGTAATGTTTCGACCGATGGTACTAGTGTTACTGTTCCTGCTGATGTTGTTGTTGCTGAGATACCTTGGGAAGACAGCGAAGGTGTAGAGCATGTTGATATCTGCTATGTGGGCGAACTGATTCTCAGTGGTCCAGATGAGGAAGGCTATTATGGTGTTGAGGGTGCTAAGGACGCTGTATTTACCAAGGATGGTGATAAATACTTCATCGAAGATGACGAAACCAATCTATCGCGTTACGTTGCTCTCTATGATATCGAGCCTGATGGAAGCATCTATCTTTGGGACTATGTCCTCCTGCCATCTTTCGAGCCAGTTAATTTCGATACCACTCCCGTTGAACTTCCTGCAGGTGCTGAGCCAGCTAGTTACATCTATTCCTACAATGATTCATGGGGCGATCCTGTGATTGAACAGGGTCTTGTATATGTCGATGGCAATGATGTTTATATGAACGGTCTCACCCCAGGACTCGAAGCTTGGGTTAAGGGAACCAAGGACGGCAACACTGTTACCTTCAAGTATGGTCAGTTCCTCACCCTTGATACCTATTACTTGTTCTATACTCCAGTCTATACCGATGGCACTACTGGTGAGGATGGTTATCTCGTTCCAATCCCTGGCGACTATACGCTGACGTTCGATCCCGAGACTGGCATTTATAGCAACCTTGACGAGAATCAGTACTCGGCATATGGACTTGTTGACGGTTCTCTCTATGACTATGGCTTCAAGTATAAGGTGCAGCCTTACGCTGGTGATGTTCCTGCTGTTCCTTCTGATCCTCATGATCTTTCGATTGCCGACTACACCGAGTACTATGGCCAGTATCGTCTTGGCTATACAATCGATCCAGTCGATGTTAATGGCAACTACATTAACCCTGAGAAGCTCGGCTACTACATCTATCTCGATGGTGAGCAGTACACCCTCACTCCTGACGTATTCACAGAGCTCACCGAGGATATGGATCTCATTCCTTATGGCTTCTCTGATGGTTGGGATATCTACGACGGTGCTTGCTACATCGCAGAGGATCTCTTCACCACTCTTGGTGTTCAAGCTGTTTACACTGTTGATGGCGAGACCAACTACTCTAACGTAGTTAGCGTTGACATGGAAGGCAATGTAACCACCGTTCCTGCTCCACAGCTCAATCCTGATGGCATCAGCAACGTAGCCGTTAAGCAGGTTGCCAGCGTTGCTATCTACGACGCTGAGGGCCGCAAGCTCGACGCTGCTCAGAAGGGCGTAAATGTTGTTAAGATGGTTGCTGCTGACGGCAGCGTGAAGACTGTCAAGATGTTCAAGAAGTAAAATCTTCTTTCGTTATGTCGTTATTCCGGGATATCGTTATACCATAATTCCGGAATAACGGAATTTCGGAATACCGTAATACCGATATACCGGAATAACGAAAAACCTCAAAACCAAAGAAAAAAGACAAAATTCTGACTTTTTTTCACCAATCGCGGCGAAGATATCGAAATAATTCGTATCTTTGCCGCGCTTTTTGTGTCTCGTAGGGTTCGCCTTTGTAAGCAGAACCTGCACAGGAAGCGCAATTTAATTCCATAAACTATATAGAAATTTGTAATTCTATGATCAAAATCACTTTTCCCGACCAGTCGGTACGGGAGTTCGAGGACGGCGTAACGCCCCTCCAGGTGGCTGAGTCGATCAGCCCACGTTTCGCACAGGATGTACTCGTTGCCAAGTTGGGCGACGAAATGTGGGACCTGACACGCCCCATCACAGCCGATGCAACCATCAATTTCTACAAATGGGATTCCGACGAGGGCAAGCATGCCTTCTGGCATTCGTCGGCCCACCTGCTCGCCGAGGCTTTGCAGGAACTCTATCCCGGCATTCAGTTTGGTATCGGTCCTGCCATCGAGAATGGCTTCTACTACGACGTAGTACCTGCCAATGGTGAGAACATCAAGGAGTCCGACTTCCCGAAGATTGAGAAGAAGATGATGGAACTGGCCCGCGAGAAGCAGGCCATCGTGCGCCGAGACGTTCCTAAGGACGAAGTGCTCAAGGAGTTTGGTGCCAAAGGTCAGACCTTCAAGTGCGAACTGATCTCCGAACTCGAGGACGGCCATATTTCGACCTACACACAGGGTAGCTTCACCGACCTCTGCCGCGGACCGCACATCCCAACCACAGCCCCCATCAAGGCGTGCAAGGTGTTGAGCGTAGCTGGTGCCTTCTGGCGTGGCAACGACAAGAACCCTCAGATGAATCGTGTCTATGGCATCACCTTCCCCAAGGCTTCAATGCTCGACGAATACCTCAAGCTCATCGAAGAAGCCAAGAAGCG